>CADDZK010000401.1 GCA_902812425.1 Actinomycetota bacterium | reverse complement strand
GGGGAGCCGCGGACATCTGGGGGGACTCGCCGGCGGCTCGCGGCTCGCCGCGATAGCGATGGAGGCCGGCGTGTACGACGTGGTGATCTACGAGACGGTCGGGGTAGGGCAGGGGGAGGTCGAGATAGCCTCCGCGGCTGACACGGTGATGCTTTGCCTGCAGCCAGGGGCGGGGGACGCGGTGCAGGCGCTCAAGGCCGGGGTCATGGAGATAGCGGACATCTTCTGCATCAACAAGGCCGACAACCCACAGGCCAAGAACACCGCCTCCGAGGTGCGCTCCATACTGGAGATCGGGCAGGAACTCGAACCCGACCCGTGGTTCCCGCCCATCGTGATGACCCGCGGCGATACCGGCGAGGGCGTCGAGGAACTGAAAGACACCATAGAGAGACACCGCCGGTTCCTCGAAGATGACGGCAGGCTCGCCGAGAGGCGGCGAGCCGCCCTGAGAGATTTCGTCGTCTCGTGGGCATCGAACCGGCTGGAGAAGGAGATGCGCGAGCGTCTGAGTAGCGAGGATACGGAGCTCGTCGAGAAAGTCTACAACAGGGAGCTCGACCCCATCTCCGCCTCGGAGCGTATCTTCAAGGAAGTGTAGAGCCAGGCCCCGCGAGCAGGGTTGGCGACTCGAAGGAATCCAACGCATCCTGCCTTCAGAGTGAAAGCCCGGCCTCGGCGTGGCGAAGGGGAGGAACCCGGGAGAAGGGATCGGGGTAGAGGCCAGATCGCCAATCTGAGGCCGGAGGTTCCGACCCATCTTGCCCGTTCGTGAGCAGCTTGAATGGGCCAAAAATCACCCATTTGGGGGATATGGTAAGCATCTCCCCTTGCTAGGCTGCCTGCGGCAACGTCTATCTCGGCGGGGATGCTGTTTCTCCGCCCCGGGGCAGGAGCGACAGGATGGGGAACCAGGAGCGGGTACAGAGCAGGCGTCTATCCGAGGTGGTGGTGCTTGCGCTCGCGCTCGCGGCGCTCGTGTCCGTCCTCGTCATCTTCCCGGCGCGCAGCGCCTTCGCACTCGCTTCGCCAAAGGCGGACTACCGCTTCCACAACAAGCTAAGCACCTCGGTTGGCACCGCACCCGCTCTGACCAAGATCGGTCCCCGTTCCAGCACCTTCACGACCGCCACGGTAGACGACTCCTCGCGCAGGGTGCTGAGTTTCCCTAAAGGCAACGGGTTGAAGCTCTCTCCCACCACGGGCGTCGTCCCCAACAACACATACACCATCGTGGTCCTCTTCGAACTCAGCGACGTGAGCGGTTTCAAGAGAATAATTGACTTCAAGAGCGGCACGAGCGACAACGGGCTCTACGTTCAGAACGGCAGCCTGTACTTCTTCCCACAAGCATCGGGGACAAGTGCTCCCATCTCCGCGAACCAGTACGCTCAGGTGGTGATCACCCGCGACTCCGGCGGGATGGTGAGGGGATTCGTAGACGGAGCGGAGCAGTTCTCCTTCGATGACAGCGTCTCGCAGGACGCCGTTATCAGCGGCAAGAACACCCTGCGTTTCTTCAGGGACAACGAAAAGAATGGATCTACGACCGAGCACTCCGCCGGATCGGTGGCACGCATTCGTCTCTTCGACTCCGCCCTGACCGGGACCGAGGTCGGAGAGTTGGACCGTCTGGAGCCTACAACTTTCACGGTGAACTCCAACGCGGACCTCGCGGACAGTAACCTCGTGGACGGTAAGTGCCTGACGGTCAACCAGAACGAGTGCACGCTGAGGGCCGCCATCCAGCAGTCCAACTACACCTTGGGCAATGACACCATCAACTTCGCCCCGGGCTTCAGCGGCGCGATCACCCTAACTCAGGGACAACTCTCGATTAACAACGAGCCGGACTCCCTGACCATAAACGGTCCCAAGCCAAGACCGGGGGCGAGGATACTGACGGTGAACGCCAACAACGTTAGCAGGGTGTTTTTTGTCGCTGATGACGCCAAGGCGACCATAAACAGGCTGAGGATCATCAACGGCAACGCCACCTCTACCAGCGCCATCTTGAGCGGTGGCGGCATCTACAACGACGGAGACTCCCTGACCCTCATCAACTCCACCGTCAGCAACAACGGGGCAAACGGTTCGGGAGGCGGCATCTACAACGGCGGCAACATCCTGACGCTCAACAAAACCACCGTGAGCGGCAACACCTCCGACGGTAGCGCCGGCATCCTCAACGAAGGCGGTACGATGACGCTCACCAACTCCACCGTGAGCGGCAACAGCGCTACCTTCAACGGTGGCGGCATCTTCAACTTCGGTACGAACAGCACGATGACACTCATCAACTCGACCGTGAGCAACAACACCGCCGGTGGGGGCGGAGGCGGCATCAACAACAGCGGCACGGCCATACTTCGCAACACCATCGTCGCAGGCAACACCGCCAACACGGGTCCGGAGGCCAGCGGCTCGTATTTGAGCCAGGGGAACAACCTCGTCGAGAATACGAGCGGCGCTTCCATCACCCACATCTCCGGCGGCACGGACGTGCTCGGCAAGGATCCGCACCTGGGACCATTGCAGGACAACGGTGGGCCAACCGACACGCACGCGCTGCTCTCCCGCAGCCCGGCGATAGACCGCGGATCCAAGACGGGCTGTCCTTCCACCGACCAGCGCGGCGTCACCCGCCCACGCGACGGCGACGGGAACGGCAGAGCCCGCTGCGATATAGGGTCCTACGAGAAGAAGTAGAGCGGGTAGGAGGGACGTCTTCCGCCTACAGGCTTTACCGGGATCTCGTTGGTGGGCAGGGGCCAGCGAGACCCTGAGAGGGTTGTTCGTCTTCGCATCGGCCAGACCGCCCGGAGAGGAAGATGCATGAGCGCCTGAGTAGCGAGGATACGGAGCTCGTCGAGAAGGTCAGGGAGTTCGACCCCGTCTCCGCCTCGGAGCGCATCTTCGAAAGAGACTACAGTCCGGTGCCGCTAGCGCGTGGGTTCGGGGCTGCGTCAGGGGGCGAACTCGTCCTGGCCGGACGCTCGCCCGAGACCCAGGAGTGCAGCGCCATGCCGGCGATCATGGCCGCGACGAACCCGAGCACGGCGGGGAACCCCGTGCCTATGGCCGCGACCGCGGGACCCGGACAGAAGCCGACGAGGCCCCAGCCGATGCCGAAGAGGGCGGAGCCGACGATCAGGGGTGCGTCGAGGTTCTTCTTCGTCGGCAGGGAGAAGCCGCCAGCCAGAACGGGACGTCTGCGGGCCAGGATCACACGGTATGCGGGTATGGTGACGAGCAAAGCTCCCCCCATGACGAAGATGAGGGTGGGGTCCCAGTCCCCGGCAACGTCGAGGAAGCCTATGACCTTGGCGGGGTTCATCATCCCTGAGACGGCGAGACCGAGGCCGAAGATGAGGCCACAAACGAGGGCGGCGAGCGTTCTTGGAGGACCGGACATCATCAGAAGAGGTGGTGGGTCAGGAACACGGTGAGCATCGCCACCCCGAAGAAGACCGCCGTGGCGACCATCGAGCGTCGAGAGAAGCGCGCCAGGCCGCACAGGCCGTGGCCGCTCGTGCAACCAG
>CADDZK010000400.1 GCA_902812425.1 Actinomycetota bacterium | reverse complement strand
CCACGAGGCCAGTACCGGCGATGCGATCCGGGGCACCGAGGGCTTCCGCGACGAGACCCGCGGTGGCGTGCTCCTCGTGGCTCGGCTCGGGGATGGCGTGCAGCCGCTCGCGCAGCCTGACGGCCTCGGGAAGTTCCTCTTCCAGGGCACCGAGGAGCGCTCGGAGGAGGTCAGTAGACACGCAGGTACCGCTCGCAGGCCTCTTTCGGCTCCGCTCCGTCGAGGAGGGAGATCTCGGTCCGCTTGAGGCCCAGGTAGCAGTCGAGAAGGTCATTGGAGAACCAGGAGCGGACGACAGCGTCTGACTCGAGGGCATCGAGGGCCTCTTCGAGCGAGCCCGGAAGTGGACGGATGCCCAGGCGCCTCCGTTCCTCCTCGTCGAGCTCCGAGGGATCTCCCTCCATCAGGTGCGGTTCGGGGAGGCCTTCCTCGATCCCACGCAGTCCAGCGAGGACGAGCACGGCGAGTGCCAGGTGCGGGCAGGCCGCCGCGTCGGCTGCGCGGAACTCGAGGTTGAACTGGCTGGCAGGGTCGCTACCACCGATCCCCACCAGTGGCGGGATGCGGATCGTCGCCTCCCTGTCGCGCTCGCTTATGGAACCGAAGCCGGCGCTCCAGTGATGAGGCCCCAGACGCAGATAGGAGACGACGCTCGGCGCGGTGAACGCGCAGAGGGCCGGCAGGTGCTCGAGGATGCCGGCGGCGAAGCGGGCGGCGGTGGCGCTCATGCCTCCCGGCTTCTCGGGATCGTAGGATACAGACCGTCCCTCCGTGTCCACGAGGCTCATGTGGACGTGGACGCCGTTGCCGACGCCATCGGGGTCGGCCATCGGGGCGAAGCTCGCCCTGTAATCCAGGGTGCGGGCCACATCGCGGACTACTTCGCGAATCGCTGCGGCCCTGTCGGCGGCGGCGAGACCCGCTGCTGGCGAGCAGGGGATCTCGAACTGCCCGGGCCCGTACTCGGGGAGGAAGGTCTCTGGCTCGAGGCCGGCCTGCCGCAGGGCTGCCATCACCAGCGGCCCGAACGGCTCGACGAGTCGCTGGGCCTCGAACGAGAAGCCGGGACCCGTCTCAAGCGTCGGACCGAGCAGCAGGAACTCGTGCTCGAAAGAGGCGATGAGGCGGAGCCCAGTCTCCCGTTCGAGCCTGACCAGAGTGTCCTTGAGGAAGGTGCGCGGACAGGAATCCCAGGGGCTCCCGTCCGTGTTTGCGGCGTCGCAGAGGAAGAAGTGCAAAGGTGAGACGTCCTCCCAGAGGTCCACCCTCACCTCCGTGGCCCTGTCTGGCAAGAGGCGAAGATCTCCTGCCGAGCCCCAGGGGTTGGGCTCGGCGATGGGTCCGAAGGGCGTTAGCGCCTGGTCGGCGGGCACCCACCCCACGCCGGCTTCGAGACGCGATTCGAGCTCCGAGGCCGGGACCGACCTCCCCCGGTTCAGGCCGGAGAGGTCGCTGTGGAGGAAGCCGACGAGCTCCTCACCCGGCACGAGCGCCCCCGTCCGGCGAGCCATTGTCCCAGTGGCGCAGCTCGAAACCGGCATCCCCCAGCCTTTCGGCGAGGGTCCTGGCTTCCTGCGTCCCGCAGGCGCTGAGCACGCCGCCTTCGTGGCCGTCGCCCCTTTCGAGCGCCGCGGCCACGGCCCCCGCAGGCTGCAGGTGGTAGCCGTCCCTGCCGAGCTGCGGATAGGTGTCGCGCAGAACGACGAGGGCGCCGCCGGGACCGGCCACGCAGGCCGCTATCGTAAGGAAATGCCCGCAATCCCAGTCCGGTGGCGGCGCCTCCACCGGGCGCCTGAGCAGGTAGTCGAGCAGTAGCCTCGCAGGAGGATGCGAGCCCCACAGGCGTCCCGTGCGCAGGTTGGAGATCAGGACGCACTCTGGCGCTTCTGCGGCGGAGATCTCGACGAGGGAGACCACCGCATCGGCACTCCACGGTCCGGCCACGGGAACGACGGAGAGCGTACCCCCCGAGAGTTCCTCGATGCTCCGCGCGACCCCTTTGGCAGACGTCCCAGCGGAGGCCTCGTCCGGTGCGACCGGTATGGTCGCCTCGTAATCCGCCCTGGGCGAGGCACCAGGCGGGAGCCACCCGGCGGGTTCCCCTTCGGCCAGAGTAGTTCCCGCACTGAGCGCGACCTCCTCCTGGCTCGCCGCGTGGCCCGCGGCAGAGAGGGTCAGCGCCCCCCAGAACGCGCCGCACAACTGGTCTTTCTGCGGCATCTCCCTCTCGTGAAGGAGGGCGAAGTCTCCCGGGCCGGGCAGGATCCCAACGGTCCTGGCTATCTGACCCATCACGCTGAGCCTCCTTTCCATCGGCGGGTTTCAGGTTTCTATCTAGTAGAGCGTCGCGGTCGTCGACGCTATCTCCTCGGGAGATAGCTCTCTGGCGATAGCGGCCTGGGCCCGTGCGACGGCCACATGGGTGCGCACGAGCGGTTCGCCGAGCGCCTCTATCAGGGTCGTGTCTTCCTCCAGTGCGTCGAGGGCCTCGTCCGGTGAGGCGGGGAGCGGCCTGATGCCCCGGGAGGTACGTTCCTCGTCGCTCAGCGTGGCCGGGTCGACCATCGTCGGCTCCCCAGGGTCGAGCTCGCGCTCGATCCCGTCCATCCCTGCGGCAAGGACGGCGGCCAGGGCCAGGTAGGGGTTCGACGTGACGTCGACGGGCTTCAGCTCGACGTTCGCCGTCGCCGACACCCTACCCGCCACGGGCGAGGCGAGCCTGACGGCGGCCTCCCTGTTGTCCAGGCCGTAGGCGCCGTAGGCTGAGGACCACATGCCTGGGGTGAGGCGCTGGTAGGAGTTGGGCGAAGGGGCCGTGAACGCCATGATGGCGGGTAGATGATCCAGTATCCCCGCCACAAAGCCAGCACCCGCCCTGCTCAAAGCCCCGGAGGCGTCGAAGAGCACGGGGGCGTCGTCTTCGTAGAGGCTCACGTGCAGGTGGTGGCCGTTGCCGGCCGCTTCGAGGTAGGGCTTCGGGGCCATCGTGGTCTGGAGCCTCATCCTGTGGGCTACGCCCCGGATCGCCTCAAGCACCATCACCCGCTTGTCCGCCGCGGCCAGAGCCTCGTCCTCTCCGACGGAGAGTTCCAGGTTTCCGTGTCCCACCTCGGCGTGACACTGCTCGGGGTGTATGCCCATCTCCTCCAGGGTCAGGGCCAGTTCGGCGACGTAGTCGGCAGCAGGGGTAAGCGCGAAGCTCCCCGCGTACGGCGTCCTGTCAAGCGGGCCATTCTCATCCCAGACGTAGAACTCGGCCTCGTAGGAGGCAAGCGAGCGGTACCCCCTCTCGGCGAGCCGTCCGAGAACCCGCTTCAGGGCGCTGCGCGGGCATCCCTCCCACGGCGTGCTCGCGTCGGGCTCCGTCATGTCGCAGGTAACCATCGCCTGCCCGCGGGCGAAAGGCAGGGTCGTGAGCGTCGAGAGGTCGGGGATCAGGCGGCACTCCCCCACGGGGCTCAGTCCAGACTCGGGGTGCAGCGCCCCGCTCGGGTCGAGCGCCAGGACCCCCTTCGCGAGCCCAACCCCGGCCCTCGCCCTCCCCGCGAAGCCGTCCCTGTAGACGGC
>CADDZK010000399.1 GCA_902812425.1 Actinomycetota bacterium | reverse complement strand
CCTCCAGGGCAGGGAGCACGCCCCGAAGGGAGAGGCGTGGGAGAGGGCCGTCGAGGAGTGGAAGAAGCTCCCGACCGACGATGGTGCCGGGTTCGACAAGGAGGTCGTCATACAGGCCGAGGAGCTCGTCCCTTACGTCTCGTGGGGGACGACGCCGGCCCAGACCGTATCGCTCGACGGCGAGGTCCCCGAGCCCCAGAACGAGGGCCACGAGAGGGCGCTCAAGTACATGGATCTCAAACCGGGAACCCCGATCAGGGACATAGAAGTAGACACCGTCTTCCTCGGGTCGTGCACCAACTCCCGCATCGAGGATCTGCGCGCCGCAGCCCGTGTCCTCGAAGGCCACAAGGTCAAGGAGGGCATAAGGGCGATGGTCGTCCCGGGTTCGATGCGCGTCAAGAAGCAGGCCGAGGAAGAAGGGCTGGCCGACATCTTTACCGAGGCCGGTTTCGACTGGCGCAACGCGGGCTGCTCGATGTGCCTCGGCATGAACCCCGACATACTGCAGCCCGGCGAGCGCTGCGCCTCGACCTCGAACCGCAACTTCGAGGGGCGACAGGGCAAGGGCGGCAGGACGCATCTCGTCAGCCCGGTCGTCGCAGCGGCGACGGCCGTCATGGGCCGGTTCGCCGCGCCTTCGGAGCTCGGCGTGCCAGTGGAGGTGAGCTAGATGGAGCCGGTAAACAAGGTAGAGGGCAAGGCGCTGCCGCTCGGTTGGGACGACGTTGACACCGACCAGATCGTACCCAGCGATGCCCTCAAGCGCATCGAGCGCACGGGGTTCGGGCAGTTCCTCTTCTCAGCCTGGCGCGAGGACCCCGAGTTCATCCTCAACAGGCCCGAGCACGAGGGGGCTGTCGTCCTCATCGCCGGCAAGAACTTCGGGAGTGGTTCCAGCCGCGAGCACGCGCCGTGGGCCATACAGGACTACGGGTTCGGGGCCGTCATAGCCGAGTCCTTCGCCGACATCTTCAAGAACAACTGCGCAAAGATCGGGCTTCTCGCCGTGGAGTTGCCAGAAGACGCCGTAAAGAAGCTCCTCGATGCCGTCCGCTCAGACCCCGAGGCCAGGGTATCCGTCGACCTCGAAGGCCGCGTCGTGAAAGGACCCGGCATCGAGGAGCCCTTCGCCTTCGACAACTTCGCCCGCTACAGGCTCCTCAACGGCCTCGACGACATAGGGTTGACCCTGACGCACGAGGACGAGCTGGAGGAGTTCGAGAGATCCCGCCCGGATTATCTACCGAGCGTGCAGTAGATCCTGCACTCCAGCCGCTTCCCTCATATGATGTTCTTGACTGTCGGAGTCGCAGGCAAGTAGCGGACGCACGACGGTCTGGTAGTTTCGAAATCTCTATCGGAGAGCCGGTTTGCGGAGTAGTGCGGCCAGAGGCCACAATGTTTACTCTTGTCGTTCGAAGAATGGGGGCCTAGTGCTCGAAGTCGCGATCATGGTCGAGGGGCAAGAGGGCGTCGGCTGGGAGCGCTGGCGGCGGCTGGCGCTGGCCGTCGAGGACCTCGGCTACGCGGCTCTCCACCGCTCGGACCACTTCCCCAACAGGCGGCCGGGTTCGTACCGCGATGGCCTGGAGCTGTGGACCTCGCTCACCTGGCTGGCTGAGAATACGCAGAGGATCGAGTTCGGGCCGCTGGTCACGCCGTTCTCGTTCCGGCATCCCGTCATCACCGTCTGGCAGGCCTCGGCCGTGGACAACCTCGCAGGCGGACGTCTCAGGCTCGGGCTCGGAGCGGGCTGGCACGAGTGGGAGCACGATACCTTCGGCTTCGGTCTACTCGACACAGACCGCCGCTTCGTCCGCTTCGAGGAGGGACTCGAGGTCGTGACCAGGCTGCTGCGCAGCGAGGAGCCCGTCTCGTTCGACGGCGAGTTCTACCAGCTGCGCGATGCCCTGCTCATGCCACGCTCGCCGCGGCCTGGCGGTCCGCCGATAGTCATCGGCGGAAACGGCGCAAGGAGGACGCTGCCGCTCGCTGCCCGCTACGCGGATGAGTGGAACGCCGCGTTTATTACGCCTGAAGACTTCGTGGACCGCAGCGCCAGGCTCGATGAGCTGATGGACGAGATAGGGAGGGCGCGGGACCAGATCCGCAGAACCCTGATGACGCGCGTCATCTTCGGCCGCACGCAGGCCGACGTTGACGGCAAGCTCGACGGGGGGGCGCGGGATGAACTGCCTGCTTCCGTGCTCGCGGGCACGACGGATGAGATCGTAGACCGTCTCGGGCGCCTCTCCGAGGCTGGTGTGCAGCGGGTTATGCTGCAGTGGATCGAAGTCGACGACATAGACGGCCTGGAGGCTATGGCGCACTCGGTACTGCCGCAACTACGGAGCTGACAAGAATACTGTGGTTCCGTTCGTCACGGTCTCGATCCGCTCCGCACGGGCCCCCGGCGAGATCTAAATCACATCAACGACGCCTCCTTTCTCTCCTGGCGTACCGCCTCGCTGATGGCCAGCGATCCTGCGCGACCATCCCGACCATAAAATGGAAGAGACTCGCCCACTGGCGCACCGTCAGCGTGGAGGGGGAGGAATCTAGAGAGAACGCGTTGTCGTTTGCCAATCTGCGGAGCTGGGTTCTTGTAAAGATCGGCCTGAGGGTTTTGCCTACGCTGTCGCCAGGACCTTCGAACGCCTGGCGCAGGAGCGCCCGGAAGAGATGCCTGTGGCAGGGATCGACGAGTGGCGGGCCGCGCTTGGCGGCGACCATGAGGCAGGCGTCGACCGCGGGTTTCGGATGGAAGGCGTAGGCGGGTAGCACAAGGTCCGCGGAGAAGGTGTACCAGGGGCTCCAGGTCAGGGTCTTCATAGTGGTGGGGCTCGAGCGCGCGTGTTTCAAAGCTACCTGCTTCTGTACCACCAGGTAGACGCCCTCTGGTGGTGTCGTCGGGTCGTCCAGAAGACGGTGCAGGATCGGGGTCGTTGAGTGGAAAGGGACGTTTGCGACGACCGTGAAAGGTTCCTCCGGAAGCCTCACCTTCAGGGCGTCGCCCTGGATCACGCTGACGTTATCCGGAAGGCGCCCTCTCAGGCGCGGGACCCAGTAGGGATCGCACTCCACGGCCACAACCCGTCCTGCTACACGCGCTAGCTCGCGGGTGAGCATCCCTCCCCCGGCCCCGAGTTCGACGACGAGATCGTCCCTACCGACGCCTGATCGCGCGACGATCCGGCTCGCGATGCGCCTCTCTTTCAGGAAATTCTGGCCCAGCTCGCGCCTGCTCCTTCGCCGCTCACCGCTCCAGATTGCATGGTGCTCTGTATGTCGTGCGCCTCTTCGCGCCATCTCTGGGACCACCCTCCATCTTCCGCACGCCTTTGCTCGACGGTGACACGGGAAGCCGGGCGACTTTTGACGCTACGACATGAGATCCTCAGGCAGAGAGCTCTAGAGAGACATGGTTAGTTGAGATCTCAGAAGGAGGACGCTACTTGCCAGGCAGAACCGCCTGGCAAGTAGCGTCCTCGGGGAGAGGCGCCCGGCTTAGTAGCCGCGAAGCCTTATGAAAATGATGTTAGGAGATCCGTTGCCCATGTACATAAAATACCATAGACATGCGCCGTTCTGAAGGA
>CADDZK010000398.1 GCA_902812425.1 Actinomycetota bacterium | reverse complement strand
GGGATGGCACCGTTAGGGGAGACGCCGTCTACGGCATACTCCTCGATGAGACGCTTCAGGTGCTTGGCATCCACCGTCTCATACTCTATTAGCTCTGATGAGAGCTTGTTTAAGAGCTCTCTGTTTCTTACAAGGAGGTCCTCAGCCGTATCGTAGGACTCGTCTACTATGCGCCTTATCTCCTTGTCTATCTGGAAGGCTATCTCATCTGAGTAGTCTGGCTGGTTGTTGAAATCCCTACCCATGAAAACCTGTCCCTGCTGGTGGCCTAGAGCCATGGGTCCTAGCTTCTCGCTCATCCCAAAACGGGTTACCATCTGACGGGCTGTCTGCGTTACCCTCTCAAGGTCGTTTGAGGCGCCTGTCGTTATCTCCTCAAATACTACCCTCTCTGCGGCTCTGCCCCCAAGCATCATAGAAAGCTGCGCCATAAGCTGGGAGCGGCTCATCATGAAGCGATCCTCTGTCGGGAGGCTCATGGTCACCCCTAGTGCCTGTCCACGAGGGATTATGGTGATCTTGTGTACGGGGTCTGCCTCTGGAAGGAGGGCTCCTACTATGGCGTGTCCTGCCTCGTGGTAGGCTGTTATCTCCTTCTCCTTATCTGAGATGAGGCGCGTCTTCCTCTCTGGACCTGCGATCACACGGTCTATTGCCTCTTCCATCTCTTGCATATCTATCTCGTCTTTGTCGTGGCGGGCTGCAAGCAGCGCTGCCTCGTTGACGAGGTTTGCAAGGTCCGCTCCTGTGAAGCCAGGAGTGCCTCTTGCGAGCGTGCCTATCTCTACGTCAGGACCTAGAGGCTTGCCTCTTGTATGCACCCTTAAGATCTTCTCGCGTCCTGGAAGGTCGGGTCTGTCTACCACTATCTGACGGTCGAACCTGCCAGGCCTAAGTAGTGCGGGGTCAAGGATGTCTGCGCGGTTTGTTGCTGCGAGCATGATGATCCCACTCTTTGAGTCAAAGCCGTCCATCTCCACCAGGAGCTGGTTTAGGGTCTGCTCTCTCTCGTCGTGGCCTCCTCCAAGACCCGCTCCTCTCTGGCGACCTACGGCGTCTATCTCATCCATGAAGATGATGCAAGGAGAATTCTGCTTGGCCTGCTCGAAGAGGTCCCTAACGCGGCTAGCGCCAACGCCTACGAACATCTCCACGAAGTCAGAGCCCGAGATGGAGAAGAAAGGCACCCCTGCCTCCCCGGCTACGGCGCGCGCAAGCAGCGTCTTGCCCGTGCCAGGAGGACCGACCAGAAGAGCGCCCTTAGGGATGCGGGCACCGAGCTTCTGGAACTTCTGTGGGGCCTCCAGAAACTCCTTTATCTCAGTGAGTTCCTGGACGGCTTCATCGGCACCTGCCACGTCAGAGAAGGTGACCTTGGGCTGATCCTTGGTCATCCTACGAGCACGGCTCTTCCCGAAGCTCATCACCCTGTTTCCGCCGCCCTGCATGGAGCTCATGAACAGGATAAAGAACAACACGATGAGCAGGATCGGCGCCAGGGTGCCGAGCAACGTGAGCCAGAAGCCCGTGTTCTGCGGGTCCACAGAGTACGCTATGTTGGCCTTGTCCAGCTGGCCGGCGACGTCGGTCAGCTGCGTGTACGAGTACTCGAACTTCTTGGTATCTCCCTTATCCGTCTTCAGGAGCCCTTTTACCGTCTGATCTTCGTCGTAGATCGTCAGGTAGTTCTCGCTGGTCTTGGGGAGATCAGTGACGAACGACTTGTTCTGTATCGCCTGGTGCCACTGTTGGGAATTCAGCTCGTCGACGTCAGGGTTACCCCTGCTCAACATGTTTACCAGGACGACGGCCAAGACTATGAGGATGACGAAGTAAAGCAGTCCGCCGCTTCTCAAAATTCTGCCCAAAGCTTCTTACCTTCCACGAATTGCATCTAGGACATAGGAATTATACTACCTGGTGGCAGAAGCGAGCTTTCGTTCTCTTAGCCGGTCGCGCTGCTGAAGACCTCGGGCCTCAGGATGCAGATATCCGGGAGGTTGCGGTAGGCCCCCGCGTAGTCGAGCCCGTAGCCGACGACGAACTCGTCCGGCACCTCGAAGCCGAGGTACTTGACGTCGAGCTCGGCGCGACGGCGGGTGGGCTTGGAGAGGAGCGCACAGATCTCCAGCGAGGCCGGCTTGCGGGCGAGAAGTGAACGCAGGAGGTAAGAGAGCGTGAGGCCCGTGTCTATGATGTCCTCGACTATAAGGACGTGACGGCCCGTAATGTCCTCTTCGAGGTCCTTGAGGATGCGGACGACGCCGCTGGAGGAGGTCCCCGTCCCGTATGAGCTTATGTCCATGAAGTCCAGCTCGCAAGGAAGGTCTATATTGCGCATCAGGTCGCTCATGACGACGACGGCGCCGCGTAATATACCGATGAGGAGGAGCTTCTCGCCCCTGTAATCCTCGGTGATGCGCGCCCCGATCTCGCGCACCTTCTCTTCGATCTCCTCCGAAGATATGAGCACCTCTTCCACGTCGGGCATCATACTGGACATCTTCACGAGATTCTTGCCACCTCCAGCCTGAGAACCTTCCTCGTCCCCTCATCCACCCTGAACCCCTCACCTAGCTCACCGAGCGCGATCCAGGCTACTTCTCCTCGCCCGTTCACGACGACCGGCATCCTGCGCCTGAGATCGGCGGGCACCTTCCTGTCCATCATCGCCCTCATGACCTTCTTGGTCCCACCGAGGCCCAACGGCCGGATGATATCCCCCTCCCGCGCCATCCGCACCCCGTAAGGCCCTTTCGAGGCGTCAAGATAGGCCACCTCGGCCCGCGCCGCATCCACGGGGTCGTAGCCGGGCACCTCCCGCGCCGAGATCTCCCACCCCCCGAACACCACCGTCTGGCCGGCCCGGAACTCCTCCCACCCATAGTCCACAGACCGCGGCTCCCTATATAGAGCGAGTTCTCCGGGGCGGCCTGCGGCTATGACGCCACCTGGCAGGTCCAGCGTCCGCGTACCCTCGCAGCCTTCGACGAGCCCGAGTACCGCCTCGACGAGCACAGAAGGTAGCGGCGGCGCGTCGGGGATCATGGCCGAGTACGCGCGGCGCACCGCGTGGCTCCGCAGCGCGGGCCGTAGCTGCGTGAGCCCTGCGAGCGGCAGGGCCACCTCCTCCCCCCTCATCTGCAGGGCCTCCATCGCAAGATCTTCGAGGACTTCGAGATCCTCGCGGGCGAGCGAAGCGGCGCGCGCTATGTTGCGCGCCGCCCCCGGATAGAGCTCCTCCAGTACGGGCATGACATCGAGGCGGACGCGGTTGCGGGCGTACTTGCCCGTCAGGTTCGTGGGGTCCGTGCGGTAGGGTTGGCCGAGCTCTGCGAGGTAATCCAGGATCTCCCTGCGCGTGCGCTCGATGAGGGGGCGATGGATCTTTCCTCTCACCGGCGGGATGCCGGCGAGCCCGCGCAGCCCGCTCCCCCGCGCCAGGTTCATGAGCACGGTCTCTGCGACGTCGTCCGCTGTGTGGCCCGTCGCGAGTGCCCGCAGTCCCTGCGAGTCGGCCACTTCCTCGGCGAGCCTGTATCTCTCGTCGCGCGCCCGTTCCTGGAGGTTGGGACCATCCTCGAACCCGAGACGCCTTACCTCGCACCGTACACCGAGCCC
>CADDZK010000397.1 GCA_902812425.1 Actinomycetota bacterium | reverse complement strand
CGGCTGCTGAAGCGGCGGGCGAGCCGACCAAGGAGTTAACTTTGTGCACCTGCCGGGCCTCCCGACCTCGAGGAACAAGATCACCCATCGACGTGTTACAGAGACGTGGGAGAACTGTGGGAGCGCCGTGGGTGGTTTGCCTGCGCGACGGGTCGCAAACTGGTGGCCGTAGTAGGAAACTCGGCAGGAGAGAAAGGAGCTAGAAGATGCTTGGCCAAGAGATGGTTCACAGGGACTCGGGGTCGGTAGAGGAAAGGTTCGCGGGCGCCAGTCGGGAGTTATCGTCCTTGCTCGCCGCCCAGGAGGAGGCAGAGGTCGCCCTGGCACGCGCACAAGAGGATGCGGCTATGGAGGCGCAGGACGTCTTGTCGCAAGCCGACGAGGCCCTCGTAATGGGGTAGGAGGAAAGCCCTGTCTAGCCCATAAGCAAAGTCGTTCGACGGAAAGGAAAAACGATGACAGCGACATTCGCACTGGATTCGGACAAGTTGCGGAGGATCCCTGGTCTCTCCACGGAACCGGCCTTGCGCCAGGCGGCTACATTCCTGGCGGGTCTGGTAAATCCAAGTATTTTGGATCCGCCGGGTGAGTTCGACGCCGAGAAGGTCGGCGGCTACTTCGACGACCTCCAAGAGGCCGACGGCTGGGCGCGGCGCTTCTACGGGGCATGGGTCGAGGAGCTCTCCCCCGAGGAGTACTCGGCGCTCGACGAGTACAAAAGGGAAGGCTTTCGCAACCTGAATCGGGGCTTGAGGGAGCACGATGGGGATCTCTCCATGCTCCCGCCGGAAGACCGCCGCAGGGCCGAGGGCCTCGATGCGGCCCTGGAGAAGACCCCGCCGCTCGAAAGGCCGGTGGTCGTCTACCGCGGACGGCTGCCGGACGCGGTGCTCGAAGCGTTCGAGGCAGGAGAAGAAGAGACCCTCTTTGACCAGGTGTTCGGGGATCTCGCCTACACGAGTACCTCCCTCGCCAGCGACGTCGCCAGGGAGTACGGTGGAAGTTCCCGCTTCCCTGATAGCGTCGGGAAGATCACGCTGCCACGGGGGACGAGGGCCGGCTATGTAGACACCGTGTTCGACAAGGGCCAATCCGAGCTGCTCTTGCCCCGCGAGGCCAGGATCAGGATCGACGAGGCGTACCGCGAGGATGGGGTTTACTGGATCGAAGGTCAGCTCGTCTCATGGTAAGATGCGCACAACCCTGGGAGGCGCGTTGGACGAGAAACGAGAGAGGCAACCCGATGACGAGTCGCGGGTCGGTCGCTTCGGTTGGCCAGAGAATGCCAGGCTCCGCTACTACGACGCGGACGGCAACAGAATAAGCAAGGAAGAGTGGCGGGAACTCGGCAGGCGCAAGGCCGAGGAGCGCAGGCGTGCTAGAGCTACCGGCTGAGAGAGTGTTCGATCCCGAGATTCCGGCCCCGACGCAGGGGCCTTTCTTTTTGCCCTGAGAACGGAAGGGTAGCGACTAACCGGACAAGGGCCGGCAGTGGGCGAGGACCTCTATGTTCCCGTCCGGTATGCCTTATCCCTGAATATTCGTCTCCCGCCAGCGGGTATGCTCGCCGAGACCTTCGGCCTCGGGGAACTCTTCGCCTCTGGAGAGCTGCACCCTGACAGGAGGCAGCATCGTCCCCCTGTCGCAGACGTAGGTGCCAGAGAACGGGGCCTTCTCGCCCGGTCTGAAGGTCGGTTCGTAGGGTCTGTAGCGCGCGAGGATGTCTTCCAGGCGGGCCATCACAGCGTTACGAAGCGGGCCTCGTTGAAGCCCGGCGTCTGGAGTAGGACCTTCAGGACCTCTTCGGGGACGGGCTCGTCGACGGTAACGGCCATCGCCGCGCGGGAGCCTGGCTCTCCGCGCCCCACGGCCATGTTGCCGATGTTGATCCCGTGCTCCCCGAGGATGGAACCGAGCGTCCCGATCATGCCGGGCCTGTCCTCGTTGCGGATGAAGAGCATGTACTTCTCGGGCACGACGTCGAAGTCGAAGCCCATCGCCTCGACGAGCCGCGGCTGCATCCTCGGCCCGAAGAGGGTCCCGCTTACGAGGTTCTCACCCATGTGAAGCTCGACGAGGCTGGTGTAGTCGGGGCTCTCGGAGGAGCGCGAGGTCTCGACCTTGAGTCCCCTCTCTTTAGCGAGCGCGGGCGTGTTTACGAAGTTCAGCGGCTCGAAGACCATCGGCGCGAGGAGACCTTTCTGCGCCGAGACGTCGAGGAGTCGCGTGTCGAAGCCCGCGACCTCGCCGCGGTACTCGATCCTCAGGGTGTCGCCGGGGTGGTCCGTGAGCTGGTAGAGCAAACTCCCAAGGACCTCGCAGAGCCCGGAGAACTGGGCCACGAACTCGGCGCCCTCCCCCATCGGTACGGGGGCGTTTATTGCGTGTACGGGCACCGCTCCCCTGAGCGCCGTCGCAACCTGCTCCGCGGCCGTTATGCCGGCCCTGTCCTGGGCCTCGGCGGTGCTCGCCCCGAGGTGGGGTGTAACGACGACGTTGGGGAGCGTGAAGATCGGGGATTCCGTCGTCGGCTCCTCGGCGAATACATCTAGCGCTGCCCCGGCGATGACGCCCTCCTTGAGCGCGTTGTAGAGGGCGGTCTCGTCCACGATACCACCGCGCGCGACGTTTATTAGATACGCCGTAGGCTTCATCTTCGTCAGCGCTTCCTCGTTCACCAGCCCCATCGTCTGCGGCGTACGAGGGACGTGCAGCGAGACGAAATCCGAGTTCTCGAAGACCTCGTCCGTACTCTCGGCCCGCTCGACGTTCATCGAGCGCATCCTGTCCTCGGAGACGTAAGGGTCGTAGGCGAGGACCCGCATCCCCATCCCCAGAGCGCCGCGCGCGACGATGGCCCCCACGTGTCCGAGCCCGATGAGGCCGAGCGTCTTCTCCGAGACCTCGACGCCCTTGAAGGCGCTCCGCTTCCACTCCCCGCCCCGCAACGACGAGTCGGCGGCGGGGATGCGCCGCGCCGCGGCGAGCATGAGCCCCAGAGTGTGCTCCGCCGCGGCGACGGTGTTGCTCTCCGGGGCGTTGGCGACGATGATGCCGCGCTTGGTCGCGGCCTCTATGTCTATGTTGTCGACGCCTATCCCAGCGCGCCCGATGGCCTTGAGGTTCTCGGCCCTCTCCACCACCTCGGACGTAACCTTCGTGGCGCTGCGGATGATAAGGCCGTCGTAGTCCCCGATCCTCTCAAGCAGGTCTTCGGGGGTAAGATCCAGGAGTACGTCGACCTCGAAATCTCTCTTCAGAAGCTCTATGCCGGGGTCGGCGAGCTTCTCGGGGACGAGGACTCTCAAGCGGTCACCCCGCTCTTGGAGAAGACCCTCTGGGCTGCGCCGACGCCCTTGCCAAGCTCGACGGGGTAGTCGAGGGATTCGAGCGCGAGCTCCGTGGCGGCGATGGTCGCGATGATGTCGAAGGCGTCGAAGTAGCCGCAGTGGCCGATGCGGAAGATCCTACCCGCCATCTCGCCCTGCCCGCCCGCGACCTGTATGCCGTGCTCGCGGAAGACCATACGTACGAGTTGCTTGCCGTCTATGCCCTCGGGCACCCACGCCGCCGTGACTGCGGAGTTGAGGTCCTCGTCCGGGCCGAAGAGCTTGAGCCCCATGCCCTTGATG
>CADDZK010000396.1 GCA_902812425.1 Actinomycetota bacterium | reverse complement strand
GCGCAGCGGGAGGAGGCCCTGGGAGATCAAATTCCTGCGATGGATGCGGGCGAAGCTCTTGGCTATGACGGCCCTGATGCCTAGGTGCAGCGGCGCCAGGGCGGCGTGCTCGCGGCTGGATCCCTGCCCGTAGTTGTGCCCGCCGACGATAAATCCGGGCGCCATCTCCTCGGCCTTCTCGTGGTATTCGGGGTCGAAGCGGCGGAAGGTGAACTTGGCTATCTCGGGCACGTTCGAGCGGAACGACATGACCTCGACCCCATCCGGCGCGAGGTCGCCTGTTGAGACGTCGTCCTCGACGACGATGGTGACGGTGCATTCCAGGGAGTCGGGCAATTCCGGGGCCTCTGGCGGAGGCTTGATGTTGGGGCCGCGCACGATCTCGATGCCTGAAGCCTCCTCCGGCGGCGCGGGGGCAAGGATCTGCCTATCGTCCACCGCTGGGTTCGCGGGAGCCTCGGGGAGATCCGGGTACTCCCCGAGCTCGCGCGGGTCCGTGATAACGCCCCTGAGCGCGGTGGCGACCGCGGTGGTCGGGCTCGTCAGGTACACCTGGTCCGTCATCGTTCCCGAGCGTCCCGGGAAGTTGCGGTTGAAGGTTCTCACGCTCACGGACTCTGATGGTGGCGCCTGGCCCATCCCCACGCATGGACCGCAGGCGGGCTCGAGCATCCGCGCCCCCGCGCGCACGAGGTCGGAGTAGACGCCCGTCTGGGCGATGGAGTCGAGGATCTGACGGCTCCCCGGCGTCACGGTCATGACGAGCCCCGGATACACCGTATCGTCGCGCAGTACCGCGGCGGCGACCGCCAGGTCCTGAAAGCCCGAGTTGACCGAGCTACCGATACAGACCTGGGCCGCCTTCGTCCCCGCGACCTCGCTCACGGGTACGACGTTCCCTGGTGAGTGGGGCTGGGCTATCAGGGGTTCGAGTTTGTCCAGCTCGATGTGCTCGCGCTCGTCGTAGTCGGCGCCATCGTCGGCGGAGAGCTCGACGAAGTCGTCCTCGCGCTGCTGCATCTGGAGCCACTCCTTCGTCCTCTCGTCGGAGGGGAAGACGCCCGTGGTCGCACCGAGCTCGGCGATCATGTTGCAGATGGTGGTGCGCCCCGTGACGTCTATGTTCGCAACGCCATCTCCGTAGAACTCGAAGATGCGCCCGAGACCGCCCCTCACGCCGCGCCGCCTGAGGAGCTCGAGGATCAAATCCTTCGGCGTCACCCAGTCAGATAGAGCCCCTGTAAGCTCGACGCCTATGACCTTGGGAGCAGGGGTCTGGAAGGGCTGTCCGGCCATAACGAGCGCAACGTCGAGACCTCCCGCCCCTATGGCTATGGAGCCGAGGGCGCCCGAGGTGGTCGTATGAGAATCAGCCCCGAGGAGCGTCGCGCCGGGTCTGGCGAAGCGCTCGACGTGCAGGTAGTGGCAGATCCCGTTCCCAGGCCTCGAGTAGTGGAGGCCGTACCTGGCGGCGAACGCCTGCAAAAAGCGGTGATCGTCTGGATTCTTGAAATCTAGCTGGATGATGTTGTGGTCCACATACTGTACGGCGAGGTCCACCTGCACGCGCTCCACGCCCATCCGCTCGAACTGCAGGCACGCCATCGTGCCCGTCGCGTCCTGAAGCAGCGTCTGATCTATGCGTAGCGCGACCTCCTCGCCGGGGTCGAGTGCCCCCTCGACCATGTGGTCCTTGAGGATCTTGGTGACCAGATTTTCGGCCATATCCCACCGCCCTGCCTCGCGTTCCCGAATCTACCCACCTATTCTACACAGCCGCCTGTCGCGCCTGCGTGGGTGGCGATGAGAATTCGTCCTTTCCTACTCCAGGTGGCTCAGGACGAAGGAGAGGAGGAAGCCGACGGCGGTGATCACGCCTACCACGGGGCCCCCCTCTTCGTAAGCCTCGGGGAACATAGTGGAGGCGAGCATCGTCAGGATGGCCCCGGCGGCGAAGGACTGTATGCCAGCGACCACGTTCTCCGAGGCGCCGGCGAGAAAGAAGTAGCCGAGCAGAGCGGCCAGAGCCGAAACTAACGTAACGGCGGTCCAGAGACCGAGGACGTGGGCCGTCGAGCGTCCGGCCCGCTTCATACCAGAGGCCGACGAGAGTCCTTCGGGGACGTTGGAGAGGAAGACGGCAGCGACGAGGGCGGCGCTGATCTTACCTCCCCCGAGAAGGCTGATCCCTATGGCCGCCGACTCGGGGATGCCGTCCATGAGCGCGCCTATGGCGATGGCCGTCGCCGAGCCACCTTGCTTGTCTCCCGAGTTCTTGCGGCGCGCTCCTCCCCTCCTGTTCACCTCCCTGTCGGCGAGGAAGAAGGCCCCGGCGCCGAGCAGCAGGCCCAAGGCCGCGGCGTCGAAGCCGCCAGCCCTGTAGGCCTCGTCCATCAGCTCGAAGGCGACCGAGGAGACCAGAACTCCGGCCCCGAGCGCCATGACGGTCGCGATGGTACGCGTGGATGAGCCTGCGTAGATGCCGACGAGCGCCCCTATGAGGAGCGCCACTCCCCCTACGAACCCCCAGAACCCTGCGGCGAGCGCCCCCACTACTTCGTCTCTTCTGGAACGCCCTTATTCCCGCACGAGCCGCTCGTAGACGGCGCGGTACTTGCGAATGGCCTGCCGCAGATCCTCCGTGGACTCCTCTTCGGAGACCCCGGTCGAGCGTCCTGCCGAACGAGCCACGACATCGGCCCTGATGCGCCTGGCCTCCCTGTAGTCGTCGGCGACGTCGGGGTGCATCACCCCCAGGCGCCGCTCGGTCTCCTCGTCAGACTGGCCCGCCTCGGAGACGAAGTTGCGCTCGTTCATGATGTCAGAGACGGTCCTGTCGGCCATCTCTATGGACCTCTCGGGGTTGTCCACGAAGACCCGCTCGACCTCCTGCCACTGCTCCTCGTATCGGCCCCGGCTCTCTTCGGAGAGTGGCTCTACCTGCCGCTCCACGCGCCCGCGCCGCTCCCTGAGCTCCCTCTCGGCCTCCTCCTCGGAGCCTCGCTCCTCCGCCGTCCGCTCATACTCGGACCCGAACTCCTCCCTCGTGCGCTCCCTCTGCTCCTCGCTCCTCTGCGCCCGCCTCCTGCGCGAGATGAAGTAGAAAGCCAGTAGCAAGACCACGATGACGATAACGACGATGATCACGATCAGGGTCGCAGTACTCATGTTCTTTCCTCCCGCTCGTTGCTCTCTGCTTTGCATTGTTCCCAAAAACGTAATCTTCGTAACGCCGCGTATCGAACTCCAGGTCTCCCCTCCCAGTAACGTCCCATCGGCGAAGCCCGTCGCGCCCGCGTGTTAGCGTGAATTCCACAGCCTATGTGAGGCGACCGAGGAGGACGCCGAGCACGAACGCCGACCGGGCTCAGGCGGAACGGAAGACAATGAACGCGACGAGTTCGACGAGGCCGCAGAGCGGAGCAAAGCCGGCAAGGACGCCTCGAAGGAGCGCACGGGCGGCGCAGGGAGCGTGAAGGACAACGCCGAAGACGAATAAGATGAGTCGCAGAGGCGCTAGGCCGAGAAACTCGAACTGGGCCGGAGCGCCAGCGCTCCGGTTTTTTCTTGCGCTAGCGAACGCGGGGTTGGTGGGGGTCCGTGCGAGAACGTCCGAAGATCCTATCGAGGTAGCGGTCTGCGGCCCACGCCCCGGCCGCGCCCCCGA
>CADDZK010000395.1 GCA_902812425.1 Actinomycetota bacterium | reverse complement strand
CCCGTCCGGGTACTCGCACGCCTCCTGGAACGCTATGCGGTCATCCCCCACCACCTCGTTCTCAACGCGGTGGGACATCTCCCTGCCGCACACGTCGCGCAGGTACTCGCCAATATCCTCCTTGCCACGCAACACGGCGGGCGAGCTCGGCGTGCTGTTGCGGTTGACCGTGAGCACCTCGGCGTCGTCGGCGTAGAGGCCTACGAGCGTTTCGGCGTCGCGCTCCTCTATAGCCCGGCGCAGGACCTCGAAGTCCAGGGCACCACCAGTGGCTTGGCTGGACATGTCATTCTCCTTTCTCCCGCCAGGATGACGTCCCCGGCGGGTTGACCTCTCCACAACAAGCCACTGTACTCCCTGATGGGGACCGGCGTATCCCCCAAATGGACTAGTTTTGGAACTTTTCCAACGATCTCGGGCTCACAGGGAGCCTCTAGCCCGCTCGGGTCCCCTTTGAAGACGAGCCGGGGCGCAGCCACAGCGAGACACGGGCCGGCTGCATCGTCTCCCTGACGACGCCTACCAGCTCATCGCTCAGGTTGGCGAGGTCCGTCTCGTCTCGCAACCGGGCGGAGAAAGCTTCGAGAGTTCTTGCAGCGTCGTACTTTCTGCGGTAGAAGCGGCGATCCACAAGGTCGTGGATGCGCCGCCTCAGAGGCTCGAACAGGGCGGCGATAACCAAGGTAGAGACAACTATGGCCAGCTGCGGCAGCTTCTGTTGGCCTGTCAGCGTCTGGAAGAGTACCTGCGTCGCCGTCACGCCCCCGAAGTAAAGGAGCGCCAGCACCGCGGTGAGCGAGCCGTAGACGAGGGTACGGTTTATCAGGAGGTCTATGTCGTAGAGCCTGTAGCGAAGGATCGCTATCCCTATGGAGATAGGAACGGCTGGGATAGTGGCTATGTTGAGTGCAAACCCCGCCCGCTCAAACCAGAGCGGTGTATCCATCACTCCGGGGATGATGTATGCAAGGATGGTGGCACTGACTGTCGCCACAGCAGCGTAAGCGAACCATTTGATCTGCTGGCGCTCCACTCCTATGGCACGACGCCATCGTATGAACACCGCTAAGGCCGCTGCTGCGGTTAGCAGAGGAGCCATAATGAACAGAATCGCTTTATAGTAGGCGTTAGAGAAACCCTCTATCCCAAGCGGATTTTGGATCGGGCCGAGAATACCCAATAGCGCTCCAGAAGTGAACGCAGCGACAATCACCCCCACCACGACAAAAGCCGCCGTTAGCCAACCCAGCCATCTCCAGCGCCTGCTTGGTAGCCTTCCTGTGGGGAAAAGCAGTATATAGAAAACCGTCAGGCCATTTATGATAGGCAAGACCCAGGAAACCATCCATACCATCGCTTCGCCTGCGGGAAGCGAGTCGGGCTGCGCCAGCAGGGTATAGGTAGCGTACTGGGCTTCGAAGTGGCTGGCACTGATGACGAACCCGTATAGGCACAACAGCCAGCCCACGGGATTTTCTGGGTGCCGCGAGGCGATCAATGCCCCCACTGGTGCATAGCTTAGCGCGCTAAGTGTACTGTCGAGCCAAGAGCCGAAGATGTGAGTATTGGGGTGCGAGAGATTCAGGGCCAAGAGAAAGAGGCTCAGCGCCGTTAGCGCCAAGGAGAGTGCACATAGCGACCACGCGAGCCAGGCGGCCGTGCGGTGGCTCATCCCACCGATTCCTCGCCCCTGCTCTTTTGCCCCTGCCGTCACGACACCGCCACTCTACACAACCAGCGTCTCTCGAACGTTACGGCAACCGTTACGTAGTGAAGCCTGGTAGAAAAAGCAGAACGGCGTATGGAGTCGGTGCCAGTGCGCTCCGGCGGTCATACGCTGACGAATCTTCACAAGACACGCTCACCGGAAGGACCTCGCGTTCCAGAGCGCCACTGCCGGATACTCGGATGGATTGGAACAAGAGGGGGCCGAGGCTCCTGCGCGGCCCCCCTCTACTCGCCTATACCTCGACTGCGCGGGGCGATCTCGTTCGCCGAGAGCGTCTGCTCTACATGACCGTCTCTCACCAGGAGGTGTAGCCGCCGTCGATGACGAGGTTGGTGCCAGTGGCGAAGCTCGCCGCGTCCGACGCCAGGTAGAGGACGGCGGGTGCGATCTCCTGCGGCTCGGCGAGGCGTCCGAGCGGCGTCGATGAGAGCCACACCTCGGCCCACTCCGACTTGGACATGCCGAGCTCGGTGAGCGGCGTCCTTATGTAACCGGGCGAGACGCTGTTGACCCTGACGCCGCGCGAGGCCCACTCGCCGGCGAGGGACTTCGTGAGCGTGATGACCCCGGCCTTGGAGGCGTTGTAGGCGGACTGGGGCTGCGGATGGTTCGAGACGATACCTGACATCGAGGCGATGTTGACGATCGAGCCTGAGCCACGTTCGAGCATCACCTTCCCTACCTCGCGGCAGCACCAGAACACGCCGGTGAGGTTCACGGAGATGACGGCCAGCCACTCCTCGTCGGGGACCTCCTCTGAAGGGATATTGTGGACGATCCCCGCGTTGTTGACGAGCACGTCTATGCGGCCGTGCTCGTCGAGGACCGTCTGGACCATCTCGCGTACCGACGCCGGATCTGTTACGTCGGTGTGGACGAAGGTGCCGTCCAGTTCTTCGGCGGCCTCCGGGCCCGTCTGGTCGTTGACCTCGGCGATCACCATCTTCGCGCCGGCGTCGTGGAGGGAGCGTGAGATGGCGAGCCCCAGGCTCTGTCCGCCCCCCGTTACAACCGCGACCCTGTCCTGTAAAGAGAAGCCGTTCTCTGCCATCTGGTCCTCCGTCCTGCTCTTAGAACAACGTGTAGCCTCCGTCAACCACGAGGACGGAGCCCGTCATGAAGCTGGAGGCGTCGCTCGCCAGGTAGACGACGCTCGGGCCGAGCTCATCCGGCGTGGCGTAGCGTTGCATGGGGGCGTCCTCGATCCAGTGCCGCCGAAACTGCGGCTCGTCCACAGGGGCCATCGCCGTCTTGACGTAGCCGGGTGCAAGGGCGTTGACGCGCACGCTGTACGGCGCCCACTCTGCCGCAAGCGACTTGGTCAACTGGTGAACCGCGGCCTTGGAGGCGTTGTACGCCGGCTGCCACTGCGGGCGGTTGACGATCATCGCCGAGATGGATCCGATGTTGATGATGTTGCCGCCCCCACGTTCGATCATCCGCCTCCCGAACGCCTGGGCGCAGTGCCAGAGCCCGTGCACGTTGACGTCGAAGACGTCGTGCCACTCCTCCAGCGGCACCTCGGCGGCCGGCCTGTGGTAGCAGACACCCGCGTTGTTGACGAGGATGTCTACCGCTCCGAGGCGCTCCGCCACCTCGTCCAGAGCCCTCTCTGCCTGCGCCGGGTCCGTGACGTCGAGGTCTACGGCGATGGCTTTGCTTCCCGACTCAGAGATCTTTTGCGCCACAGCCTCCGAGCGCTCGCGGGTGCGGGCGGCGAGGGCGACGCCCGCGCCTGCCTCGGCGAGGGCCTTCGCGAACGCTTCACCGAGGCCAGTGTTGCCGCCGGTAACGACGGCGGTCTTGCCGGTTAGGTCGAAGGCGTCCAGAACGGTCATCCTCGTCTCCTTAGCGTCGTCTCTGGTGGCCTCGGCGGGTGCGCCGGTTCTTCGGCGCACCCGCCGATTCACTATCCGTCTGCGCGACGGGAGCGAAGAGAGAGTGCTACTCCTGCACGGTCCGACCGCGGCTCTCGGTGCCCGCCTCACCCTCGTG
>CADDZK010000394.1 GCA_902812425.1 Actinomycetota bacterium | reverse complement strand
GGTCATAGGTGGGAACGGGAGCCTCACGGGGGGTTTGAGGCTCTCCGAGCTCGGGGTCAAGGTTGCGGGGATTCCAGCGACCATAGACAACGACGTATGGGGCACGGACACGGCCATAGGGGTAGATACGGCGCTCAACACGGCGCTCGAAGCGATAGACAGGATCAAGGACACCGCGAGTTCCCACCAGAGGGCGCACGTCGTCGAAGTGATGGGCCGTGACTCGGGCTATCTTGCGCTCATGAGCGCCATCGCGGGCGGGGCCGAGGCGGCGGTCGTCCCCGAGTTCGAGCCACGCCCGGAGGCGCTACTTCTCTTCCTCAAGAAGGCCTACGAGCAGGGGAAGTCCCACTTCATAGTAGTCGTCGCCGAGGGGGCACCGCTCTCGGCCGAGGAGTTGCACGAGTACATAAACGACTCGGAGGGCACCTACGACTCGCGCCTCACGGTCGTGGGACACATCCAGCGAGGTGGTATCCCGACGGCCTCAGATCGGATACTCGCGAGCCGGCTGGGGACGGCGGCTATAGAGGCCCTCGCCGATGGAGAGTCGGGGGTGATGGTCGGCCTCAGGGGGCCGCGGGTCGAGCGCGTACCGCTCGAAGAGGTCGTCGGCAAGGTGCAGCCCCTCGACTCCGACCTCTACAAGATGGCCGAGATCCTGGCCGAGCTGCCTGAGTAAGCTCAGGAGCAGAGGGTATATCCCTCTAGCGAGACAGAAGCGACTCGGGAGGTCGAACTTGCAGGAGCGAAGTCTCATCGGGCTTGAAGCGCGGGCCGCTGACGGCAGTGAGGTAGGGCGCATCGTCGACGTGGTCGAAGACGAGAAGAGCGGGGAGGTTACGCACGTCGTCGTCGAGACGGAGAGAGGGGAGCAGCTGGAGATCCAGATCACTCGCCTCTCCCTCGACCCCGACGCGGACTTCGCGACCTTCCACGCCGACCCTTCCGACGAAGAGCCTGGCGACCACGTGGAGGACAGGGAGGAGCCAGAAGGCTACGCACCAGCGCAGTCAGACGCGCCGGAGGACTACGAGCACGAGAATCAGCTCGTCACCGAGCCGGAGGACCCTGCCGACGCGCAGCCACCCCAGGACATAGTCAAGGAGTCAGGGGAGGCGGGAGACTGGCAGGACGAGGGCTTCCTCCCCGACTCCGGTTACCCGCGCAACGACGTCTACATAGACCCTGATACCGGCGAGGAGGAGGTGGACCCCCTCACCGAGGACAACGAGACCCTCGCCGACGACGTGGAGGATCTGCTCGTCGATACCGGCCTGGAGGTCCGCTCGGCCAGGGACGGGGTCGTGGAGCTGACCGGCGCGGCGGCTACGCAGGAGGATCTGGAGGAGGTCGTGCGTGAGGTCATGGGCCTCGACGAAGTCCTCGAGGTCGACACCACGGACGTGGACGTAGGGTAAGCCGCCTTTCTTCAAAGATTCGTGCCGTTCCTGTAACATGGCTGCCGGAACGAACACACAGGAGGAGACGGTATGCGGAAGGTCTTGCTCGCGTTTGCGATTATGGCGACTGCGGTATTCATGGCAGCAGGTGTGGCTTCGGCCATCACCTACGGGCAACCCGACGGCAACAGACATCCCAACGTCGGCGGGCTCGTCAACGACACGCAGTATTCCGACGGCACCTGGCTCTACTGCTCGGGAACCCTGATCTCACCGACCGTTTTCCTGACCGCCGCGCACTGTGGGGACGAGGGGACCAGGGTGCGGGTCACCTTCGATTCGGCGTATGAGGACGGCGACAAGACCTACACCGGCACCTTCCACGCCGACCCGGCGTATCCTGGCACCTCCGCCGACGCCCACGACGTCGCCGTGGTCGTCTTCGACAAGCCGATCAAGGGCATCACACCGGCAACGCTGCCCGAGGCGGACTCGCTGTCGGCGCTGCCGGGCGACCAGCAGTTCACCTCGGTCGGATACGGGGCGTACGAGGTAACCAACGATCCGGGCGGTCACCAGTACCTCTATAACGACGTGCGACAGTATGCGACCGGCACGCTCAACGCCATCAACAAGACCTGGCTGCGCATCTCCATGAACCCCTCGACCGGCAACGGCGGTACCTGCTACGGCGACTCCGGCGGACCGAACTTCCTCGGCGACACCGAAGTCAACGCGGCCATCACGATTACGGGCGACGCCGTGTGCCGCTCGACGAACGTGGTCTATCGTCTCGACACCCCCTCGGCGCGCGCCTTCCTCGGCCAATACGTGACGCTCCCGTAAGAGGGCTGCAACCTGGCTCGAAGGGCGCGCTTTTACCTCAAGCGCGCCTTTCGGCCTCCTGGAGGGCTCCTGTCCAGCCCTGCTGCGCGAAGTAGCGAGCGTAGGTCTCCATGAGCTCTCCGTCGATGGGGGGCCTTCTCGGACCACGGCTCCGTAGAGCGCGACGCGCGTTGCGGTCGTCGTAGACGTTACCGTCCCAGAGGTCCTCCGCTCCGGGCGCGGCCCCGCGCAGGACCTCACCGGGGGAGCCTTCCGCCGGGGATGTGTCGTCTATCCTCTGGAGCCAGTCGTCGTAAGGGAGACGCTCGAGCGGGTGGCCGAGTTCCTCCAGCCGGTCGAAGACCACGTCGGCAGAGGGGGGTTCGGGGTTCGCCAGATGGTAGGTGCCTCCTGACACTTCCGGGCCGGAGGCGAGGTGCAGGATCGCCACCGCCACGAAGTCGACGGGCGTCATCTCCATCCGCCAACCCTCGATCTCGGGGGCGCACGCAAGCCGCACGGACTCGGCGATGACCGCGCCGAGCAGGTCGCGCGGGTTCGAGACCCCTGACTCGCTGTGCCCCGAGACGTTCCCCGGACGGTAGACGCAGACTGGCAGACCGCGTCCTGCGGCCTCCTGCACCAGCTTCTCTGCGACCCACTTGGATCGTCCGTAGCCGTCCTTGCGGGCTTCTGCGAGCGCGTCGAGGTCAGCGTCTTCCTCGCAGAGCCCCATGCCAGGCGGGAAGATGCCGTTCGTAGAGACGTGGTGTACGGGTTTCGCCCCGTGGCGGCAGGCAAGACGCAGCACCTCGCGCGTGCCCCCCACGTTGACGGCCTTCAGCGCAGAGTACGGGTAGACGAGGTTCACTACCGCGCCGGCGTGGACGATGAGATCCACCCCTCGCGCCAGCGCGTCGAAGCCTCCCTCATCCATTCCGAAGAGCGGCTCCCCGAGGTCGCCGGGGACGCGCACTATGCGCTCCGCCAGCTCGGGCCGCCACAGCCCGTAGCGCCTCAGGTTCGCCTGGATGGCCTCCATCCCGTCCCCACGTGGCCTGAGGAGGCAGTGGACGCGGGCTTCTGTGCCCGAGAGCAAGCCTTCGAGCAGGAATGCTCCGAGAAAGCCTGTCGCTCCGGTCAGGAAGACGTCCCCGGCGTCCCGCAGTGTTCGCGCGACGTCCGTGGACGACTGCGGGGCTATCTCGGGGTCGAGTACAGCCTCGGCGCGAAGGTCTTCGGAGGGCCGCGCCTGTCCATAATAGGTGCCATCGCGCTGCAGTGCCTCTATCCTGTCGCACAGACCTCCGAGCGTCGGGTCCTCCATGAACAGCGGCATCGAGACGTGGACGCCGAAGCCCTCCTCGACGCGGCTGGAGAGCTGCGCGGCTGCGAGGGAGTGCCCGCCGAGGTCGAAGAAGTCGTCCTCTGGCTGCACCTCGCCCTCGTCCAAGCGCAGCACATCCTCCCAGGCCCGCGCGAGCAACGCCTCCTTCTCGGAGCGGGCGGCGTCCGCGTCGAGCCTGCCGG
>CADDZK010000393.1 GCA_902812425.1 Actinomycetota bacterium | reverse complement strand
GCTGGTCAGCTTTCTTCGTTTAACGGGCCGATCGGCGTAGACGCTGACGGCTGGATCGAACGTGCTGTCGGTCAGCAGCCGCAGCCTTCTCATCTCCAGGAGGACCGTGGACCCACCCACGTAGGGGGCACGCAGAGCGCCAGTGTCACTCATCTTCGTGCCATCTCCCTTCCACACGGGTCTTACGTTACGAGATGGTCTTCATAAGCAGGTCGACTATCTCTTCGATGCGCTGCGTAGGGGGCGGGCTCGGCGGCCTGTCGCCGACCAACAGCCCGTCCGGGATGGCGTAGGTGAGCAGCGCTCCCATGAACATACGGGACGCCGCGTCGGTGTTAATCTCCCCTATAACGCCGTTGGCCCGTGCACTGTTTAGGACCCTTACGACGTTTCCCAAGAGCTGTTCAGGGACCGCCGACCTGAACAGGTAACCTACCTGCGGAAGCCGAGGCGTCTCGGCTATCACCACCCGGATGAGCGCCAGGTAATCGGGCTGCATGAGCCGCGCGATGAGCTCTTTCGCCAGAGAGTCGAGCGCGCTGCGGAGCCCCTCTTGGGTATCGAGACGCATCTCTTCCAACTCAGGGAGCCGATTCTGAGGGTCCTCGTGTATAAGGTGCCGAAGCACCTCGACTAGAAGCGTCTCCTTGCTCGGGTAGTAGGCGTAGAGGGTCTGCTTCGAGACACCAGCCTCCGCTGCTATCATGTCCGTGCTCGTTCCCGCGAACCCCCTCTTGAGAAACACCCTCTGGGCACCTTCGCGGATCTGATCGGCCTTCGCTCTCGCCCTGGGGCTTAGCTCCTGCGGTCGAACCACCCTCTCACCTCTCTGCGAAACTGAACAGTACAGTTCTATTATGGATCAAAAACGCTGTGCCGTCAAGGTCCATGTGGCATGAAGACCGGACCTTCCATAGGATCTCGCGTTCGGAGAAGGTGTCCGGAGCGAGTTGCTAGCGATGGCAGGGCAAGACCGTTGTAGTCGCCACCCTAGTCGGTGAGCATCCCGGCTAAGTCGGAGATTACCGCTTGTACGCTACCGTCGGTCATCCTGTTTCCCTCATTAAGTCCTCTCCAACAAACCACCGGTTATGCGCCACCCAGAGAAGTACCCTTGACAAGGTCCGCAATAATGGGTAATTTAGTACCGTACTGTACAGTTCGATTCTCAATGGCAGGAGCGTTGAGCACGAAGCCCAAACAAACGAATCCCAAGGAGCTGACTCCGCGGGCGCAGGCCAAGAGGGAGCAGATCCGCGCGGCGGCCCAGGAGCTGTTCTTGGAGCGCGGCTTCACCGGGGCGAGCACGGACGCGATCTCCTCACAGGCCGGGGTTTCCAAGGAGACGCTCTATAAACACTTCCCAAGCAAGGAGGAACTGCTCGCCGATTGCCTGAGGCATCTCATCGCGGATTCTTCCAGCAGCGGGCCGATTGTGACAGAGTACTCGCGGTCTTTGGATGATCTCGGTGATCTGCGGAGGGCCCTGCTGGGGATGGCGCACGGACTCGTCGCGAGCCTCATGCAAGCCGAATACCAGGCGCTGGTGCGCGTGATCATCAACGAGACTCCCCGCCTCCCTCAACTAGGTGAACTCTTCCGCTCTACGATACCGCAGAGCGCCTTCCGGGGCGTAAGGACCACCCTGAAGGAAGCGCAAGAACGGCGGATAACTCGCGACGTGGACGCCGACGCGGCGGCCCGCATGTTCGTGGGGCCGCTGCTGACCTATGTCCTGCTCGACGGCCTCTTGGTCGGGGAAGGTCCCATCCGCCTACCTCCGGACAAGAGAATCGAGGCCGTAGTGGACCTCTACTTGCTAGCGATCGCTACTCCCTAGAAAAGGAGTTCCGGAATTGAACCACCACAGGGTCCGCACAATGCCGATTTGAGAACCGTACAGTACGGTTCTGAAGTACGGGAAGGAGGTGTTGGCGCGCCATAGCAGAAACCTGGCCAGAGCAAGCACGGATAGGTAGTTAAGGAGGAGGAACCCCTAGTGAACACGAGATCGCACGTCAATAAAAGCGAGATCAACGTACTGGTGGTCGGCGCAGGCCCTACTGGGCTCACGGTGGCGAATATTCTCGCGCAAGCAGGCGTCGACTTTAGGCTTATAGACAAGAAAGCAGGTCCTACCAACGAATCCAGAGCTGTCGTCATCCAGCCCAGGACGGTCGAGTACTGGGACAAGATTGGCCTGGCAAAGAGCGCTTTAGACGAAGGTCAGACCGCAACGGACGTCAACCTGCTAGTGGAGGGCCAGCCCTCCGGCAAACTCGTCCTCGGCGGCCTCCAGGAGACGCGTACTCCCTACCCCTTTGAGTTGGTCTTGGAGCAGAATAAGACCGAGAGGCTCCTCATCGAGGGACTAGAGGAGGCGGGCGGTCAAGTAGAGTGGAAGACCGAGCTGCTTGAGCTGCACCATAGCGACGAGGGTGCGATGGTAGTTCTGGGGCACCCCGACGGATCAAAGGAGACGGTGGCGGTTGGCTGGGTGGTCGCCGCAGACGGCGCCCATAGCCCGGTCAGGAATGCGCTGGGTTTGAGGTTTGGGGGACGGACCTACGACCACGGCTTCTTCTTGGCCGACGTGGACATCGAGTGGCCTTTTGGGCACGGGGACCTCTACATCGACGTAGTCAAGAATGGTTTTTTTGCGTTCTTTCCTATGCGTGGGGAGCGACGCTACAGGTTGCTCGGCAAACTCACTCCTGAGCTCTGGGCCAAGCACGATCGGGGCGAGCAGTTGAACCTGGACGACATCCGCGCCGTCCTCGAGCAGAAGAACAGTGGCGTCGGGGCGACGCTGGAAAGCTCGCGCTGGATCAGCACCTACCGCGTACACAGCAGGATGACCGAGCGCTTCCGGTCGGGCCGGGTCTTCCTGGCCGGGGACGCCGCACACATCCACTCACCCGCGGCCAGCCAGGGGATGAACACCGGCATCGGCGACGCTTTCAACCTTACCTGGAAGCTAGCGTCGGTCGTCAAGGGGGAGGCCAGACCCGAGCTTCTCACCTCCTACGAGGCCGAGCGGATGCCCGTGGCGCGCTACGTACTGGATCTAACGGACAAGATCTTCACTCTGCAGACTACGGAAAACCGGCTCATGCAATTGTTCAGGATGAACCTGCTGCCGCACCTGCTTAATCTCACCACACGCTCCCAGCGAGTCAACCGCTTCGTCTTCGGGGGCATCTCTCAGATCCGCACCGGCTACCGCGGTAGTCCTGCGGTCGGCGGGAGCGCTGGTAACGGGGCCGTCAGACCCGGCGACCGGGCGCCCCACGGCCTCTTCGAGGACGGTTCCAGTCTTTACAAACTCTTGAGGGGCACCGGCCATCACCTGCTGCTCTTCGAGGGACTCAGGGAAGATCCAGCCGGGCTGGAGGCGACGCGAGAGGCGATTGAGGGATTGCTCGACCGTTACGCGGCGCCCGTCAGCGTCCACCCGATACCGACGGAGAATCGGGAGCTGCACAAACGCTACGCCGCGAAGACCTCGAGTCTGTTCCTCGTCCGTCCCGATGGTCACATCGCCTACCAGGGCAGTGCTACGGACATCGCCAGTCTAAAGATGTACCTCGACCGGCTGTTCACGAGGCGAGGGACCCAGGAACGAACTCTCTCGGTGCCCGACCAAAAGCAAACGGCCTGATGAGACTCGTAGAAGAAGGCAACCATGAGGATATTAAAGGAGATAGCGCCCGACGTTCTCGTGGAAAATTGAAACTTTCCCGCCTCCTGCAGTGTTAT
>CADDZK010000392.1 GCA_902812425.1 Actinomycetota bacterium | reverse complement strand
GCACAGCACGCCCCACCGCCTCTACCTCCACCCCGATGGCAAGGGCGAGCGAGGCGGCCCCCGCGACGTTGAGCACGTTGTACGCCCCGAGGAGAGGTGTCTCCAGCTCCACGACGCCACCCCCATGGTAGAGTGTGAAGCTCGTCCCTTCCCGCGTCGCCCTGACCCCGGCGATTCTGTAGTCCGCGTCGTCGGTGCCCCCGAAGGTGCTCACACCCTCTACTTCCCTGGCCAGCCTCTCTCCGTAGGAATCCTCGGCGTTGGCGAGCTTCGGGCCCTCCGTCATGTAGAAGAGCTCCCGCTTGGCGGCGTAGTATGCCTCCATAGAGCCGTGAAAATCCAGGTGATCCCTGGTCAGGTTGGTGAAGATGGCACCGGCGAAGCGCGTCCCCGCCACCCGCTTCAAGCTTATGCCGTGCGATGAGACCTCCATGACGGCCCTGCGGACGCCCGAGGCACGCATCGCCGCGAGCGTCCCCTGTACGTCCGTGGCCTCGGGCGTGGTGCGTACCGCGGGACGGCGCTCGCCCCCCGAGATGGTCTCCGCGGTCGTCATGAGCCCGCACCCATCCTCCCCGTAGGCACCCGCGAGGATCCCATACAGCGCATACGAGGTGGTGGTCTTGCCGTTGGTGCCAGTAACACCGTAGACCTCCATGCTCCTCGAAGGGTCTCCGTTGACCTCCCTGGCGAGCAGGGCAAGAGCATCCCGCGTATCCCCCACGACGACGGTAGGGACGCCAGGAACGTCGCGCTCGGCCACGACGAGAGAGGCCCCGCGACGGACCGCCTCGGGCGCGAACTCCCTCCCGTCGCGCTTGAAGCCGGGGATCGCGACGAAGGCGAAGCCAGGCTCGACGCGGCGGGAGTCGTGCGTCACACCCGTTACGCCCCGCACACCCGATGGGACCTCCGTCCCCAGAATTCGAGTAAGCTTTGCCCGGTCCAGGATCACAGCCCTAGTGTAGCAAGAGCCATAAAGAGAACGTCTCTTCAGAGTACACGGCACGCCGAAACATCCCCGAAATACCGCTGAAACAGCGCCGAAACACGCTCCAGTTGTATACAGGAACAAATATGGTAAAAGAAAACACACGAAATAGGGCCAAAATACGGTGACTCACCATATGTGGTGTGCTACCCTACGCGGGTCATTTTCACAGAAATTTCACAATTGTGTCCATAAGTATCGATTTGGTAGTAGAGACGCAAAGGTGCAGGAGAGGAGATAGATGGCGACCCAGGACTCCATGATGCTGGCGGAGCGGACTGACGAGCTCTTGAATCGGGGGCGAAGTCAGGGCTTTCTCAGCACGGAGGAGGTTGCCAATCTATTACAGGAGGGGGATCTCTCGGCGGCGGAGGTAGAGGAGTTCTACGCCGCGCTGGAGGAAGAAGAGATAACGGTGGTCGATGGAGAGGGGACCGAGGGGGGCCAGGTGGCCGTATCCGCCGCCGTCCACGTCTCCGAGGCTCCTGCGGTCCAGATCGCGCACGCCGTCGCCACGGGAGACTCGATCAGGATGTACCTCGCGGAGATAGGCAGGGTGCCTCTCCTTACCCACGCCGATGAGATACGGCTCGCCAAGGGCATCGCCCGCGGGTGCAAGAGGTCCAAGGACAGGCTCGTCGAAGCCAACCTGAGGCTCGTCGTCTCCATCGCCAAGAAGTACCGCAACCGCGGGGTCTCTTTCCTCGACCTCATCCAGGAGGGCAACCTCGGGCTCATAAGGGCGGCCGAGAAGTTCGACCACTCCAAAGGCTACAAGTTCTCTACGTACGCGACGTGGTGGATCCGCCAGGCCATAACACGGGCCATCGCTGACAAGGGGCGCACCATCCGCATCCCCGTTCACATGGTCGAGAAGGTCAACAAGTACCACAGGACCCACAGGCGAATGATCCAGACCCTCGGGCGCGAGCCTTCCGAGGAGGAGATCGCGCACGAGCTCGGCGTCTTCGTCGAGGAGATCCAGAGGTTGCAAGAGATCAGCCAGAGGTCCATAAGCCTCGCCACCCCGGTCGGTGACGACGACTCCTCAGAGCTCGGAGACTTCCTGGAGGATGCCGGCTCCGTTACCCCGACCGATGCCGTCTCGGAGTCGCTGTTGAAGGCGCATCTCAGGGAAGCGCTCGACGAGCTTCCCGAGAGGGAGCGTCAGATCATCGAGCTCCGCTTCGGGATGAAGGACGACCGTCCAAGGACTTTGGAGGAGGTCGGGCGCGAGTTCGACATCACGCGCGAGCGGGTGCGTCAGATCCAGATGAAGACCCTGAACCTGCTGCGCGAGCAGCGCCGCACCCAGAACCTGCGCGAGTACCTCCACTAGAGATATCCTGGATACCTCCGAAGAGCTCCACGCCTTCGTCTGCGACGTTGCCCGCAGAGCGGGCGACCTTCAACTCTCGCGCTACCAGAACCCGGGTGAGATCAGGGAGAAGGCCCCCAGGGACTTCGTGACCGAGGTGGACCTCCTGTGCGAAGAACTGATGGTTGACGCCATCAGGGAGCGCTACCCCGAAGACGCCATTCTTTCAGAAGAACGGGGCGGGTCGGTCTCTGAGGACGGTCGCACCTGGCTCCTCGACCCCGTCGACGGCACGGCGAACTACATGAAGGCGAATCCCATGTTCTGCGCCTGCGTCTCCGTCGTCGAAGGTGGCTCCGTGATCCACGCCGCCGTCGCCGCACCACGCATCGGAGATCTCTATCACGCGAGGATCGGAGGTGGTGCCTACAGGGAGGCCGGAGGCAAAGAGATGCCCCTGCGCGTAAGCGAGACGCAGAAGCTCGAGTACGCCGTCGTCGGCGCCGACCTCTCCCTGTACGGCGGGAGACCCCAGGACCCTGGCGTGGAGAGAGTGCTCTTCGGCTCCTGGCAGCTACGGGCTTTGGGCAGCGCAGGTATACGGGGGGCCTGGATCTCCGCCGGCTACCTCGACGTCTCCGTCGGCACCCGCAACACGGCCTGGGACTACGCCCCGACCGTTCTCCTCGTCTCCGAGGCCGGGGGCCGCGCCACGGATCTCACGGGCGAGCCGTGGAATCTATCCTCGGACGGCCTCATCGCCACCAACGCCGCCCTCCATAAGGAAGTCCTGGAGACACTGCACAGCGCCTGACCACGCTCGGTGTAGCCTGAGAGCTGTCTGTGAATCCAACGCACACCCTCATCATGACTACGGCCCTAGCTGATGGCCCTAAGCCTCGTCGTGGCTCTTTCGTCCCGCTATCAGTGCCAGCGCCGCGGCTGCGAAGAGCATCGGGACTACGATGCCGAAGGCGCTGGCTATGCCTACTCTATCGGCGAGAGCCCCGAGGACGAAGGGGGCCACGAGTATGGCGCCGCCACCGCCGACGGCGAGCCTCGCCGCTGCCGCGTCGGAGTTGTCCGGTGCCGAAGCGATGGCCGCAGAGATGCCAAGCGGATAGACGCTGCCGATGCCAAGCCCCGTTATAAAGAGACCGCAGAGGGTGAAGAGAATCCCCGGCGAGAGCCAGAACAGTGGGAATCCGACCAGCGCCGTGCAGAGGGTCGCGACTAGGAGGGTCGTCGGGGGCAGCGTGCGGGCCAGACGGCTGCTCGCGATCCTGCCCGCGAGCATCGCTACGAAGAAGGTGGTCAGGGAGGTCGCCGCGGCCGGGCGGGTCAGGCCCGTACCGTCGGCGAGGAAGTCAGCGCCCCAGTACGCGACGCACCACTCCGAGGCGACGCCAAGCGCCACGAGCGTCCAGAAAGCCCAGTAGCGCGGGGGCAGGGTACGGCCGTCGGTCGGTGACTC
>CADDZK010000391.1 GCA_902812425.1 Actinomycetota bacterium | reverse complement strand
ACGTCGTCCTTCAGCCTCGGGATCGATTCCTCGAGGTCCCCTGCGAGCAGTGTCGCGTTCCACGCGAGATCTCCGGACAGGGTCCTGGACATAACGTACTTCGGCAGCGAGTTGACCATATCCGCCCACTTGCCCGACTGGCTCGGCCAGTACCCCGCCAGACCCTCGTAGGTCTTGCGACCCAGCACCAGCCCGCTGGATCCCGCCTGACGCTCGAACGAGTAGTCGCCGTGGTCTGTGTCCGGCTGCACCCACTCGCCGACCGGGTCTATCACGCCGTCGACGGTGGCCTGCGTGGTCGCGATCAGCTTTCCCATCTCGATTCTCCCCTCATCGGCTTGCCTTGACGACAATATCGCGAGCCCGGGTAAAGATACATCCACCGAAAGGCAGAATTGGGAGGGTAAAGGGTCCTCTCGCGGGCGGTGAGGCCCCGCGTGGCTAGCAGCACGATCTTCGCGCGCCTCGCCTTCCCCGCGGCGATCTTGCGGCTAGCGACCGCCCTCTTAAGGACGCGGCACTCGCCTGCGCCGAGCATCTTTACCCGTTTGAACGGTCGCATCGGCACCTCCTAAGACGGGGAGCGCCATTATGTACCGAACTTAGCGGCTGCGCCACATCGTAGGCCGACACGTCCCCTATTCACACAAGTGCGTGGAAGATTCCGCGAACTTCGCCTTATGCGCGTTCTCCGCAGTTTACTGGTGGTCGGGGTTCCGAGTTTCAGTAAGATCACCTCATCGACTTAGATGAGAAGGGAACCACGACCATGAAGCTGACGACCACGACGAACCACTCGAGGAGAACGACATGACCGCTACCTACACCTTCGACGTCTTTTCCAGCCTCGACGGCTACGGCTCCTACGACCCCCCGGGCGACTGGGGCGGCTACTGGGGCAAGCAAGGCCCCGAGCTGCTGGACCACCGCCTTGCCCTGTTCGGCAACGAGCAGCGGATGGTCTTCGGCGCCACCACGTTCCGGCAGTTTGTGTCGATGCTGGCCTCGAGCACCGAGGATTCCGAGGTGCGTGACCCCTGGGTCACCCGGATGAGGAACATGCCGGCAACGGTGGTGTCGACGACGCTGGAAGGTCCCCTCGACTGGCCAAACGCGACCGTCGTGAGCGGCGACGCCGTCGACGTCGTCGCCCGGCTCAAGGAGGAGTCCGAGGTGCCGTTGCGCTCCCACGGCAGCCTGTCGATGAACCGGGCGCTGATGGCCGCCGGCCTCGTCGACCGCGTCCAGGTGACGATCTTCCCGGTCATCACCGGACAGACCGGAGCGGACCCGATCTTCCAGGGTGCGGCCGACTTCGACCTGGAGCTGATCGAGAGCCGGACGCTCGACGGTCACACCCTGGAGCTCGTCTACCGGCCCACCCTCCATTGACCCGTAAGGATTTCCAAGAGGATCACGGACGTGGGCGCCCACCGCTCGACGAGCAGGACCGGCGGACACGGTGAGCGTGTAGGGAGGATCTCGGAGTGCGTGAAAGATGCATTCGGCGAAGTTTATTTTGGCCGGAGCAAGCGTGACGCTGAACCGTAATCCCGTTGTCGTGATCAGCGTTGACCGTCGCAGTGTCGATCACGGCAACAGCCGCTAGTGGAGCCGTCCCTGCGCATCCGAAGGGAGTTGCACTGAACTTCGCCCTTACAGGGTTCTGAGACGTACATATAGTCCCGGTCCAACGCCTACGAGCGTCCCTGGTCGAGATCGGCACTCCTCGGGTCTTATCCCGACTTCCTTATGACACCTACCCGAAGCTCTGTGCCCCTCTGTAGCGTCCCTGGAGCATAGGACCGGGGCCGAGCACCTCAGAAGGGCGTAGAGAAATCGCCGTCCATGAGTATCTTTAAGGGATGGACCGCAGAGAACCAGAAAGTAGGACACGGGAGAGCCCGCACAGGAGGGAAAGATGAGCGCGAAGAAGTCCGAGGGGTTCACGGCCGAGGAACGAGCAGCGATGAGGGAGCGCGCCCGAGAGCTAAAGGCAGAAGCGCAGAGGGCAGATAGGGAACGCGCCGTGCTCGCGAAGATCGCCGAGATGCCCGAAGCTGATCGCGCCATGGCCGAGCGGATCCACGAGATCGTCAAGGCGAGCGCGCCAGCCCTCTCGCCGAAAACCTGGTACGGGATGCCCGCCTACGCCAACAAGGACGCTAAGGTCGTCTGCCACTTCCAAAGCGCGCAGAAGTTCAACACGAGGTACGCGACGTTCAACTTCAGCGACGAGGCGAACCTCGACGATGGTGCCATGTGGCCGACCTCCTTCGCGCTGAAGGAGCTGACCGATACCGAAGAGGCGAAGATCGGCGCGCTGGTGAAGAGGGCGGTGAGCCAAGCCGGCTCCTCCTGAGCCCCGCTTTTCCGCCTAGCCGCTACGACCGCGAAGGAGAACCAGCGCTTATTCACCCAACCTCGGAGAAGGGTAATTCTCCGAGGTTGGGCTTCCGCTTGACGGAGTTCTAGGATGTTGAGCACGCTGGCGTTCCTTCGGATACCATCACTCTGCCTTGGTGGTGGGCTCTTCGCCTGCGATGGCCTCGCCTTTGCCTGACTCGACCTCGTTTTCCCAAATCTGCCGCAGCGCTCGCTTCGCAGGGGGCTCGATACCTCGCTCGCGCTCTAGGTCGGCTAGTACGCCGCTAAGATATTCAAACTCTTCGTAAAGTGCCGGGGCTCCCCACGCCTCCCGCAACCTCTCAATGGCTGGCCTACAAAGGGCCAATAGGTGCGTATGGCAGTGCCGAAGCTGTTCCACACCGTTTCTGGGGGCAACGCTTCGACCCTGTGGAGGTGCCCTAGGTCTTCGAAGAAGCTACACACATCCCACCCGGCACGGTTCAACTCCTAGACTTCCAATATGCCGTCATCCACGAAGACGTTATCAAGGAGGTAGCGGACGGCTGCCCTTCTCCTATCGGGGAAGAACTGGCTCTCGAAGCGTCCTACGTACCTGAACAGCAAATCTACCGTGAGGTTGAGGCGCGCCCGCTCGTTCTGTTCGCTCAAGAACTGCCGCTGCTCGTTAAGTTGACGCCTTCCGAGCATCGCCGTCCAGATGGCACCTATGCCGGTAGCGATACCGCCAAGCGCTATGACCGGCGTGAGGAACGTATCCGTCGCTAAGGGCCTCCTCTCTATCCTCTCACCGAAGCCCAGCATGGATGTACGCACAGCCGTCGTCAAGTTGCCTTTATTCACTCGCACACAACAAGACCTGAGCGCCGCAGAAAATCACTCATTTGGGGGATGGAGCAAGCCATAGGGAGGTTGCTACTATAGTTCCTCTATTAGGGAGTAGGAGGGCGATGTGGGCAATTCGATAACGACGGTCCGTGGGGCGGCTACCACGATCCTGGTGGGGGGCGTCCTCTACGCCCTCTACGGGCTCCTCAACCCCTTCTTCGCCCTCTCGTCGGGTTGGCAATTGCTGAGCCAACTCCTCGGCGGCGCGTTCCTGGCGGTGGGCGTAAACGGCTTGCGCGTCTACCTCCTGCGCGAGCAACACGTGCCCCTGGGAGGGGTAGGCTGGGTGGGCCTGTGGGCCTGTATCGTCGGGCTGGCCATCTGGACTGTGCTCGGGTTTGCGGCCGAATTGAGCACGGTGCTCGTAGGGCCCACGCAACTCGCCGGACACGCGTTCAACATCGTCGACTTTTTTCTGGTGGTGGTGTTCGTGGGATCGGCTTTGCTGGGTGCGGCGCTCTATTTGCGGACCAACGTAGTGCCGAAAGGGGCGGCGTTAGCGTTGATGATCGCCTCAGTATTGACGCTGGTTC
>CADDZK010000390.1 GCA_902812425.1 Actinomycetota bacterium | reverse complement strand
CAACACGACGATAACCCGTCTGCCCACCGTCAACCACGAGTCGCGTCCCTGGGAGCCGGAACCTTTGCGCTGGCTGGGTGCCAGGTACGTGCAGCGCGGCCTGATGAGGGTTGACCAACGTGCCGAGCAGACCGGCGAGCCTCCGACCGGCAAGACCCTGGCAGAGCGGCTTGGCAGACACTGAAGGTCCGGCCTTCCACAGGTAAACTCGCGTATGAGAAAACAGACGGTTCTCTAGAGAGATAGAGGCTCTTATAGACGTTACAGGAGGCTGAGAGTGGAAGAGCGACACATCAAAGAGCGTCCAGAGGTGGGAGACGCCGGGCGGGATGTGGAGCGGAGCGTCGCCGTAGAGCTGTCTGGGGTCACCAAGCGCTTCGGGGAGTTCGTCGCTGTAGACGACCTCACGCTCGACATCTACGAGGGCGAGTTCTTCTCTCTCCTTGGGCCAAGCGGGTGCGGCAAGACAACGACGCTGCGCATGATCGCCGGCTTCGAAGAGCCGACGGAAGGAGGCATCTCTGTCGACGGGGACCCGGTGCGCGGGGTTCCCCCCTACCGCAGACCCGTCAACACCGTCTTCCAGTCGTACGCCATCTTCCCCCACCTCAACGTCTTCGACAACGTGGCCTTCGGCCTGAGGAGGGCCGGGGTCAAGGGAGAAGAGTTGCAGAGGAGGGTCACCGACGCCTGCGAGATGGTACAGCTCTCCGGTTTCGAGAAGCGCAAGCCGAGCATGCTCTCGGGCGGCCAGCAGCAGAGGGTCGCGCTGGCGAGGGCCCTCGTCAACCGTCCCAAGGTGCTGCTTCTGGACGAGCCCTTAGGGGCGCTCGACCTCAAGCTCAGAAAAGAGATGCAACTCTACCTCAAGAACCTGCAGCACGAGGTCGGGATCACCTTCATCTACGTCACCCACGATCAGGAGGAGGCGCTCACCATGAGCGACAGGATCGCGGTGATAAACGAGGGGAAGGTCCAGCAGGTCGCGGACCCTCCCACCCTCTACGAGCTACCGAAGAACCGCTTCGTCGCCGACTTCATAGGCCAGACGAACGTGTTCTCGGGCACGGTCGAGTCGGTGAGAGAAGGACACGTCACGCTGCGCACCTCCTCGGGAGAGAAGGTGGAGGTCACAGCGCGCGGGGTCGAGGTCGAGGTGGGCCAGGAGGCGCACGCCGCCGTGAGGCCGGAGAAGATCCGGTTCGGCAGCGAGGGCGACAACGTGAGCTCCACCACGATCCGTCAGATCGTGTATCTGGGGGTGAGCACCCAGTACATAACCGAGCTCTCCGGCGGAGAGAGGCTGGTGCTCTACCAGCAGAACTCCCGCGAGGAAGACAATCCAGAAGTGGGCGAAGAGGTGCCTGTGGCCTGGGACGCCCGCAACTGCCTGATACTAGGAGGCTAGCCGTGGATAGAGAGAAGAGGGTCTCGAGGAGGATCTCGCGGGGCGATTTCCTGAAGGCTATGGGGGCGGCCGGCGTGGCAGGCTCCACGCTCTCCGTGCTGGCCTGCCAGCCGAACACCACGGCGAAGAGCAGCGGCGGTGGCGGCGGCGCCGAGGAGAAGAAGCTCAACCTCTACAACTGGGCCGACTACGTCGCCAAGAGCACCATCCCGAACTTCGAGAAGCAGACGGGCATCAAGGTAACGCAGGACTTCTTCTCCTCCAACGAGGAGCTTCTGGCCAAGCTCCAGGCCGGGGGTACGGGTTACGACGTCATCGTCCCCTCCGACTACATGGTCTCGATCATGATCAAGAGCGACGTCCTCGAGCCGCTCGACATGTCCAAGATCCCGAACTTCAAGAACGTGGGCAAGGACTTCAAGGGGCTCCCATACGACCCCGACAACAAGTACAGCGTGCCCTACCAGTGGGGGACCACTGGTATCCTCTATAACAAGAAAGAGCTGGGGAAGCTCGAACCCAGCTGGGAGCCCATGTGGGACTCGGCCTACAAGGGCAAGATCGGGATGCTAAACGACCCGCGCGAGACCCCCGGTGCCGCCCTCTACAAGCTCGGCTACTCCGTGAACACCACAGACCAGGAGCAGCTTGACGAGGCCGAGGCACAGCTCAAAAAACAGAAGCCCCTCCTGCGCGGCTACTTCGACTCGACGCAGAACAGACCCTCGGTCATAAACGGCGACCTCCTGCTCGGGCATGTCTTCTCGGGAGATGCCTTCCTCGCCATGGCCTCCAACGAGGGCCTCGACTACCTCATCCCCAAGCCGGGGGCAACCCGCTGGACGGACAACATGGCGATACCCAAGGGCGCCGAGCACCCCGACAACGCCCACAAGTTCATAAACTACATCCTCGGTGCCAAGACCGGGGCCGCGCTCTCGAACTACACCTACTACAACACGCCGAACGAGGCGGCCCTACCGATGATCGACGACGCCCTCAAGAAGCTGCCCGGTTACACACTCGATTCCAGCGTCTTCAAACGGCTGCAGGTCATCGAGGACGTTGGGAAGGCCACCCGCAAATACGCTGACCTCTTCACCGCGGTAAAGAGCTCCTGACATGGGAAAGGGTCGACACGGCTGGTCATTGGGGCTGGCGGGGTTGCTCTCGCCGGTAACGATATGGCTCGGGCTCTTCTTCCTCGTGCCGCTGCTCTTCATCCTCGCCTACTCGTTCGGCAAGAGCGGCGTCTACGGGGGCATAACGCTAGGTTTCTATCCTGGCAACTACCTCAAGGTCTTCAACCCGCTGTACCTCGATATCATCGTCCGCACGCTCGTCATCGCGCTTACGAACACTTTGCTGTGCCTGCTGCTCGGCTATCCCCTGGCTTACTTCATCGCCTTCAAAGGCGGCAGGCGCAAGCACATCCTCATCCTGCTCATCATGATCCCGTTCTGGACCAGCCTGCTCCTGAGGGCGTACGCCTGGGTCGTCATCCTTGGGGGCAACGGCATAGCCAACCGGACGCTTCAGTTCCTCCATATTACCGACCATCCCCTCGACCTCATCTTCACCCCGCAGGCTGTAACGATGGGTATGGTCTACTCGTATTTGCCGTTCATGATCCTGCCGCTGTATGCCGCCCTGGAGAAGTTCGACAGGCGCCTGAAGGAGGCGGCCCAGGACCTGGGCGCCAGCCGGTGGCACACCTTCTGGCGCGTCACGTTCCCCCTGAGCATGCCCGGGGTGATAGCCGGAAGCATCCTCGTCTTCATCCCCTCGGCCGGTGAGTTCGTGATACCTAACTTGCTCGGCGGGGCGCGAACCGTGATGGTGGGCAACCTGATCCAGCAACAGTTCCTCGAGGCCCGCGACTGGGCCTTCGGGAGCGCACTCGCCGTGATGCTCGCCGTCCTCCTGGTCGGGGCGATAATGTTCTACGTCCGCAAGGTCGGGGCCGAGAAGCTGGAGGGGGTGTAAGCCTTGGGTGATCCGAAGGGGGGGCCCGTCTACAAGGGCATGGGCAAGATACCCGACAGGATACTGCTCCTTTTCGCGGCCCTGATCTACATCTTCCTCTACGCTCCTATACTGGTTCTGATCCTCTTCTCGTTCAACTCGAGCAGGAACACCCAGGTGTGGACGGGGTTCTCGACCCAGTGGTACGGGGAGCTGTTTACCGACGGGTCTGTCCTTAATGCGTTCAGGCTCTCGCTCACGGTGGGCCTTACGGCCACCGCGATCGCCACCGTTATAGGGACGCTCACGGCGCTCGCGCTCGCGCGCTACGAGTTCAGGGGCAAGACCTTCGCAGACTCGGCGATCTACGCGGCCACCGTGATGCCTGAGATAGTCGTCGGGGTCAGCCTCCTCGTCTTCTT
>CADDZK010000389.1 GCA_902812425.1 Actinomycetota bacterium | reverse complement strand
AAGATACGCCATCTGGCAGAGGTGTAACACTACAAGACCTTGCTAGGGTGTTTGGCTGTAAAGGTGGCAGAGGCTTAGATCCACTTCCCGAAGAGAAGGTGGGTACTAAAGGGAGGTGGGGAGCCAGCGTATCGAACTCGGGGTTTCGGTCGGAGAGGTACTGTTCTGCGAGGGAGCGGAGGGCTTTCTGTTTACGGGGCGTAACGGCCTCCAGCGGGTCGCCGAAGTTCGTTGTGCGCCGCAGTTTCACTTCGACGAAGACCAGAACGCTGTCCTGGCGTAGGATCAGGTCGATCTCCCCGTAACGCGTCCTGTAGTTGCGTTCGACGAGCGTGTAGCCGCGCCTGCTCAGATAGCGCAAGGCGAGGTCCTCACCCCACGCGCCGGAAGACTTCTCTCTCAGCCACCCACCCCGGCGTAGCTCAAGCGGTGGACCCGGCAGGGCCCAAGCTCCGTGAGAGCGCACCGATGCTCCTTCGTACCATAGCCGCGGTTGCGCTCGAACCCGTAGCCTGCGTGGTATTCGGAGAGGACGCGCATAGCGTCGTCGCGGACGACCTTGGCGACGACGCTCGCCGCGGCGACCGCAGCGCTCTTCGCGTCGGCCCTCGGCAGGCAATCTATGTCGGGGCCGAGCTCCAGGTTGCCATCGGCGAGGCCACACCCTGCGCGGTGATTCAGGGAAGAGATGGCCCTCCTCAGGGCCTCACGGTTCGCCAGGCCGACGCCGTGGCGGTCGATCCACCAGGCCGGAAAAGCGACTATAGAGACGGCTTCGGCGCGACAGAGCAACTCGCCGAAGATCCTCTCCCGGAGATGAGGGCGAAGCAATTTGGAGTCGTTGATACCCGGGATCTCACCCTCGCCTAAGACAACGGCGGCGGCCACGAGCGGACCTGCCAGCGCGCCACGGCCAGCCTCATCAGCCCCTGCGAGCGGCCCCTTACGGCGGAGGACCCACGCAGCATCGAAGGCGTAGAGGGAACTCTCCCCCGGTTCACACCCCGGTGAGCGAGACCCTGACAAAGTTCGGGTGGGCTTACTTCGCCTTCTTCACCCTGGACTTCTTACCTACCTTGTCGCGGATGTAGTAGAGCTTGGCGCGGCGCACAGCGCCGCGGGAGGCGACTTCGATCTTGGCTATTTTAGGGGAGTGGAGAGGGAAGATCCTCTCGACGTTCACCCCGAAGGAGTTCTTCCTCACGGTGAAGGTCTCGTTGATACCTCCACCCTTGCGCGAGATACATAGTCCCTCGAAGACCTGTATCCGCTCGCGGTTCCCCTCGATGACGCGGTAGTGTACCCGCACGGTGTCGCCTGGCTTGAACGTGACGTCCCGCTGCTGCAAATTCTCGCTCGTTATCATGCATTCTCCTCTCGTGGAACTACTTCGGATGGCCGGGCGATCTCCTTCCTGCCGCCCTCGCCCGCGTACGATCCCGCGCCTCCCGTTCGCGCCAGGCGCGGATCTCCGCATGATTGCCCGATAATAGCACGCCAGGCACCTCCTCTCCATCCCAGACGGCGGGCCGCGTGTACGCCGGAGGTCCGAGTACGTCCCCCGCGGAGAACGACTCGCCGACGAGGCTCTGTGCGTTCCCGAGGACGCCCTGGAGGCGCCGTATCGTGGCGTCAGCGAGCGCGGCGGCCACTATCTCACCCCCGGATAGCACGAAGTCGCCGAGCGAGACGGCCTCCGTGGCAAGCTCAGTCCACACCCGCTCGTCCATCCCACCGTAGCGCCCGCAGATGATCGTGAGATCCGGCCCCGACGCGACCTCCTCGACGTGGCCCTGTGTGAGTCTGCGACCTGTGGGCTCCGTAAGAACGACGCGCCGCTTCGCTCTCACCTCCCTCGCAGGAACGCCGTAGACCTCCTCCAGAGCCCGCGCTACGACGTCGACCCTGACGACCATCCCGGCCCCACCGCCGTAAGGCATGTCGTCGATGCGGCCGTCAGGGGAGTAGTCCCTCAAGTCGAAGCTGCGGTAGCCGACGATGCCGTTCTCGATCGCCCTGCCAACGACCCCGACACGCACGGCGGCATCGACCGCTTCGGGAAAAACGCAGAATACGTCTATGTCGTTCATGATCTAACCCTCTGGCGGTCGGATGACGACCCGCCCACCCTCAATGTCCACCTCGGGGACGTGCTCCATAGTGAAAGGAAGATAGAAAGTTCCATCCTCTTCGCTGACGACGAGGATCTCGTGAGCCGCTGTCTCGAAGGTGTCCTCGACCGTGCCGAGGACCTCGCCCGCGTCGTTCACGGCCTTGAGGCCGATGATGTCAGCCACGTAGTATTCGCCCTCTTCGGGGGCGTCCAGCTCAGCACGGTCAAGGTATATCTCTTCGCCCCTCAGGGGGTTTGCATCGGCCCTGCTCTCGACGCCTTCGAGGTCGAGCAAAAAGCCTTTAGGCGTCTGCCTCGCCGCGGAGATGCGGCGGCGCACGCCGGCCACGACGGGTTCCATCTCTCTCCTGAGGTGTCTTCCCGAGCCGATGGCGCGCACCCTCAGAGTGCCGCGCACGCCGTGCGGTGCGACCACGACCCCGATCGCCACGGGATCGGAGAGTAGTTCGTCCACGGTCTCTAGTCCGGGACCTCCACGGTGACCCGCTTGCCGAGCTTCACCGAGGCCGCCTTCACGACCGTGCGTATAGCCCGGATCGTGCGTCCCTGGCGCCCTATCACACGCCCCATGTCGTCCGGGGCCACCCTGAGCTCCAGATCCACCCGCGAATCCGACTCCGTGCCCGAGACCTCGACCCTCTCCGGGTCGTCCACCAGCGAGCGGGCGAGGACGAGCAGCAGGTTCTCCAGCAGCGCCACGGCTAGCTAGAGTACTCCGGAGATCTTCAGCAGATTCCGCACTTGATCCGTAGGCTGCGCCCCCTTGCCGAGCCACTCCCTCGCCTTCTCCTCGTCGACCTTGATATCAGAAGGCTCCTTCTGCGGGTCGTAGGTCCCGATCCTGTCGATAAACCGCCCGTCGCGCGGGCTGCGCGAATCGGCGACGACTATCCTGTAGAAGGGATTCCCCTTGGAACCGTGCCTCGCAAGCCTTATCTTTACCGCCATACCTCAACTCCTCTCGAACTTTTATCTGCGTCCCGGCAGACCGGGGATGCGCGGCATACCGCCTCCCTTGCCCATCTGGGCCATCATCTTCTGCATCTCCTTGAACTGCTTGACGAGCTTCTGGACGTCCTGCTGGGTGGCGCCAGAGCCCCGCGCAATCCTACGCGCCCGGCTCGGGTTCTGCAACAGCTTCGGGTTGCGCCGCTCCTGGACGGTCATCGAGGTTATCATGGCCTCGACCCTGGCGAGCTGCCTGTCGTCTATCTCGACATCCTTCAGCTGTTTGCCAAGGCCCGGGATCATGCCGAGCAGCCCCGAGAGCGGGCCCATCTTCTTGATCATCTGCATCTGCTGCAAAAAGTCCTCGAAGGTGAACTTGCCGCTCATGAGCTTCTTGCCCTGGGCCTCGGCCTCGGTGCGGTCCATCTGCTGCTCGGCCTTCTCGATGAGCGTGAGTACGTCGCCCATCCCGAGGATGCGTCCTGCCATCCTGTCCGGGTAGAAGTAGTCGAACTCGCCCATCTTCTCGCCCTCTGAGGCGAACTTGATCGGCCGTCCGGTCACGGAGACGACCGAGAGCGCCGCGCCGCCGCGGGCGTCACCGTCGAGCTTGGTCAACACCATCCCGTCGAAGTCGGCGTACTCCTGGAAAGCCTGCGCCACCTCGACGGCGTTCTGGCCCGTAACGACGTCGAGCACGAGGAGGACGGAATGCGGC
>CADDZK010000388.1 GCA_902812425.1 Actinomycetota bacterium | reverse complement strand
CCTCTACCGATGAACCGCTTCCGTCCCAACTTCGTCGTTGGGGGCTGCGAGCCCTACGCCGAGGACGGCTGGAGTCGTATCAGGATCGGTGACGTGCCCTTCCGCGTCGCCGAGCGTGCCTGTGTTCTGGTCGACGGTCGTGATCGCACACCGCGGGCACGGCTCGGCAAAGAGCCACTACGCACGCTCGCGACCTACCGCAAGACCGAGCTCGGGGCCGTCTTCGGACGCAACCTCATCCACGACGCGCTCGGAACCGTGCGCGTCGGCGACCCCGTCGAGACCACGCCGCGCTGAAGGGCCGCCCTACCTCGTAGCAGCTTCTCTGGCGTCCTCCAGATTAGAGCCGGAGAGGACCTCGGCGAGGAGGCCGGGCTCGACGTTGCCGCCGCTGATCACGGCGACGGTGAGGCGTGAGGAAGGCAACTCCTCTCTGTGGAAGAGGTGGGCGGCGAACGTAACCGCCCCGCTAGGCTCCGCGACCAGGCGGACCCGCAGGGCCAGGCGGCGCATCGCCTCCAGGATCTCCTCCTCCTTTACGGCGACGATGTCGTCGACGAAGGCGCGCACGTGCTCGAAGGGTGCCTTGCCGAGCCTCTGGACGCGCAGGCCGTCGGCGACCGTGCGGGCGACCTGATCCGCCGGGAACTCGACGAGCCTCCCGCTCTTGAGGCTGGCGCGGGCGTCGGCGGCGAGCTCGGGCTCGACCCCGATCACACGCACCTCTGGCCGCGTGAGCTTGATCGCCGCCGAGATCCCACTTATAAGCCCGCCGCCGCTGACGGGCACGAGCACGCTCTCGACATCGGGCAGGTCTTCGAGGATCTCCGGTCCGATGGTGCCCTGACCGGCGATGAGGACCTCGTCGTCGTAAGGTGGGACGGGGACGTAGCCGTGCTCGGCCGCGAGCTCCTCCGCTTTGCGGACGCGCTCTGCGCTGTCCGGGCCGACGAGGACGACCTCGGCCCCGAGATCCGCCGTCGCGTCGAGCTTCACCCGCGGAGCGCCGCGCGGCATGACGATGACGGCCCGCGTACCCAGGGCGCGTGCCGCGTAGGCTACGGCCTGGGCGTGGTTCCCGCTGGAGTGGGCGACGACCCCGCGCCCGCGCTCCTCAAGGGAGAGGGATGAGATCTTGTTGTACGCACCGCGCAGCTTGAACGCACCCGTAGGCTGGAGGCTCTCGGGCTTGAAGTACAGAGCCCTGCCCTCCTCGCCGCGCGGACAGGGCACGAGGGGCGTGCGTAGCGCCACCCCTCGCAGACGCCTCCGCGCGACCTCGATGTCGTTGAGCCCGATCATGGCCCCATTCTCCTCCGCGCCGGCCGTGAGGACCAGCATATTACAGTAATCCAGCATCGTAACAGGAGCGCAACACCCCCTTAAGCATCTCGCAAAGCCTACCTATCTATAATGGTGGAGCCGATGACCGTACATTTTTATGCAGACGTGCGAGCATGACCCGACGCGGTCGGGAGATCAGGCGGGCCTCGGTCCTCTTGCTGCTCTCGCTCCTTCCGGCCACGCTCTTCGCCGGCTGCCTTGACGCTGGTCCTGCGGTCCGATCCGTAGAGGCTTCAGCCGGCTCTGATTCCGCGGAGGCTGCGAACGGAGGCGCGTCCGGCGTGCCCGAGTCGACGGTCGGTGTTGCCTCGCACATCGGTGGAGACCTCGCAGGGGCACCGGACACTTCGATCCCTTTCAGGGCGAAATCTCAGACGGGCGGCGGTTCCGGCTACGACGCTGACACCGTGCTCGCGGTACGTTACGGGGTCCACGGGGGCTACGAACGGGCCGTCCTCGACCTCGGGACGGGCGAAGAGCCGGCCGGCAACGTGCCGAAGTGGACCCTGATGAGCCCGAAGGGCGACGGCCTCCTGCGCGTAACCCTGCCCTCTGCGAGCGCAACGTATGTCTCCGACGGCAGGTTCGGCGACGGGTTGCTCAAGGACTTCCACGTCGTACGCGCCCCAGAGGGGGGCATGTTCGTCGACTTCTTCGCGCGCAAGGCGTTCGTCTACAGGGTGTTGCAGCTGGAAGACCCAGGCCGTCTGGTCGTCGATTTCAAGCCGACGGGTGGGGAGCTAAAGGTGCCCTTGCCGGCGGAGGGCGGAGATACAGTTCTCGTCGAACCGCGCCCGAGGGCCAGGGTCTCCGACCCTCTCACCGTGAGCGGCTACTCCCGCAACTTCGAGGCCGCCAACGCCATCATCCTGACCGACCCTGACGGAAAGATCTTGGCGCACAGGACGGTTCGGAGCAACGACTGGAGCAACACCTGGGGATACTTCGAGGCGACCCTGGACCTGCCGTCGTTCGCCGGTAGAGGTACGCTGAAGGTCGGGACCCAGAGCGCCCGCGACGGTACCTTCGAGGGCGTGGAGATCCCCGTTCGAACGCCGTCGTTCTAGTCGAGCGACCTCACGAAGTGCTCGGGGTTCAGGGGCTCACCCGTGGCGCGAAGGACTGTGTCGCGCCAGTTCTCGCGGGCACCGGGGCCGAAGAAAGATTCGAGGAGGTAGCGACCCGAGACCTCGTTCTCGTAGAAGGGACCATGAGCAATGTGTGACTCGATGTAGTTCCTGAGCTGGGCGGAGATCAACTCCCCCAGCATGTAGTTGTGGTAGTAGACGGGGGCCACAGCGACGTGGATGACGGCGGCCCAGTCGGGCTCATCCCTACCCGGCGGGCGGTCCACGAAGAGAAATCTCTCGACGAGATCCCACCACACGGAGTTGAGCTCTTCGCTCTCGGGGTCTGCGTAGAGCGCCTGCTCGAAGTGGTACATAACGAGCACGAAGCGGGCGAGGATCAACCTGTCCGCCCTCCTGTGGGCCGCGAGCCTCTCCGCGTCGAGATCCTCCCCGTCTGCACCGGCGACGGAGCGGAGCCAGCCCGGTTCGTCGACCAGCGCGCCCATCATGAGGGCGATGGCCTCCGTGATGTTGGCGTGGGCGTAGGTGCGCAGGAGGTAGGGGAGCCTCGGATTCACGTGGCGGTCGTAGACGGCGTGGCCGAACTCGTGGAGCATCGCGTTCATCCAGTAGGCGTCAGGCCTGACGTTGGCGAGCACCCTGACGTCGTAGGGATATTCGCGGCCGATACGGGCGCAGAAGGCGTGCTGGCTCTTGCCCTCCCTCTCGTAGAGGTCGCTCGATGAGATCACACCCCTCACGTCGAGCCCGAGGGCGTCGTATGTCTTCCTGGTAAGCTCCTCGAGGTCCTTCCCCTCGAAGTAGCGGTCGAGGTCGATTCCGGCTACGTCCGGCGCCCTGTGGAAGAAAGGACCCGAAAGGTGCCAGGGCATGATCTCTTCCACCCCGAACTTACGCCTGAGCTCTGCGTCTACATCCGCTTTTATCTCCCTAAAAGGCGCCTCCGTCGCAGACTCGAGGTTGTCCATGAGTGCGGCGAGCTCGCCGGCTTCGATCTCCTGGAGATCGAGGGAACGGGCGTAGTAGTTCTCGTAGCCCTGCTCGCGGGCGACCCTGTTCCTCAGGTGGGCGAGCTCCCTGACGGTCTCCTCGACGGCACGCCCGACGGACTTCGAGGCCTCCCAGGCCTCCCTGCGCAGCCCGGGGTCTTCCGAGGTGCGAAGTAACTCCCTGACCTCGTTCTCTACCAGCTTCTTGCCCCCGACGACGCTCCTATGGTTCCCGTAGATGGCGTTGGCCTCGGCCTCGAGCTCCTCGATGCGGCCCAGGATCTCCGCGTCCCCCTGCCTTCCCGCGAACATACTATAGAGGACCTCGACCTGGCGCCTGAGAAGCGGGCTCTCCAGGGTGTCCAGATTCTCGTAGTGGCTGCGGAGCTCCCCGTACACGTCCCGGT
>CADDZK010000387.1 GCA_902812425.1 Actinomycetota bacterium | reverse complement strand
GCGGACTATACGGGACAAGACCGACGCCGTAGTACCGGAGCGCCGGGATGACCTCTAGCTCGACGGTGCGGGCGGTGAGGTTGTAGAGGCTCTGCTCGGACGCCAACCCCAAGAAGTTGCGCGACGAGGCAACGTTCTGCGCGGTGGCGATGTCCCACCCGGCGAAGTTGCTGCTCCCGACGTAGATCACCTTGCCCTCGCGGACCAGCTGCTCCATCGCCTGCCAGATCTCCTCCCAGGGCGTCAGCCGATCGACGTGGTGCATCTGGTAGAGGTCGATGTGATCGGTTTGCAACCGACGGAGGCTGTCCTCGCAGGCCTTTCTGATGTGGTACGCCGAGAGGCGACGGTCGTTCGGGCCGGTGCCCATCGGCTGGTACACCTTGGTCGCCAGGACGATCCGCTCGCGCCGGCCGCACCCGGCCAGCCACCGCCCGATGGTCTCCTCGGAGACGCCGTAGCCCTGCTCCATGTCCGGAGACTGGGGGCCCCCGTACACATCCGCAGTGTCGAAGTAGTTGATCCCGGCCTCTACAGCCTCGTCCATGATCCCGAAGCCGGTGGCCTCATCCGTCACCCAGCCGAAGTTCATCGTGCCCAGACAGAGCCGGCTGACCCGCAGTCCGGTGCGGCCCAGAGATGTGTACTGCATCCTGCTCCTCCTCTCTCTTTCCGTCGCCTGCGTTCATGCCCTCCATGAGGGTACCGTACCCGGACGTACGCATTACGATGACGTCCCCGTTCGATGATCGAGAGGATCACGATGTCGCAAGCACCGGCAGCCGTGTGGGCTACGGCGACGCCGCACACTTCACCCGCGAGTACAAGAGGCTCTTCGGCACGCCGCCGGCGCGCGACGCGGAACGACTGCGGGAACCCGCCAGGGAAAGCGCCAGCCTATGAGCCGAGTAGAAGCCTGTGATCGGTCTGCTCGACTCGCTGCCGACACGGCAGTACCGTCTCTAACGGACGATCCTCCTCAAGTCATGCGATGATCACCTTGTCGCAAGTGCCTGCCGAGCTCGGCGACTGGAGCATTTTCCTGCCAACCCTGTGACAGCTATGTGTCTACGACTTTATGGGTCAGTCTGCTCCTTGAGCCCCAAGTTGGCCGAGACCATCGCCCGCGAGACCGGGGCATCCGCGAAATACACTCTATACGGCGACACGCTCGGCCCCCGAGGATCCAACGGCGGCACCTACCTGAAGATGGAGGCCGCAAATGCGAATGCGATGGTAGAGGGCTTCACCGGCGGACAGCAGGGTTGCAAGCTGTCGAGGAACCCATGACCGCCGACGCGAGCAACGGTGTTCTGGCGGAAGCCTCGGGGCTTTCGGCCAGCTACGGTGGTCCGGTTGTTCTCGAGGACGTCGCTTTCCAGGTGGAGCCAGGGATGCGGATAGGAGTGCTCGGGCCCAATGGCGGTGGGAAGTCCACACTGTTTCGCGTGTTGCTTGGTGAGCTGCCACTGTCAAGAGGCGAGGTCGCGGTAAAGGCTCGATGCGGTGTGGTGCCGCAGACCGAGAGATCCCGCCTCGATTACCCCGTGAGTGCCCTGGACGTCGCCCTGATGGGCACACTGAGCCGACTGCCTTGGTGGAAGCGACCGGGTAGAGACGAACGCCGGCGGGCGCTCGAGGCCCTCGAGGTCGTGGGGCTAGGCGAACTCGCCAACGACCAGTTCGGCGAGCTCTCCGGTGGCCAGCGCCAGCGCGTACTCGTTGCGCGAGCCCTGGTTCAGGATGCTCGTCTGCTCCTTCTGGATGAGCCTTTCTCCGGACTCGACAAACAGAGTGCCGCTCGTCTGAGTTCGTTGCTGCGAGATCTGGCAACCGAGGGTCGTGGGATACTGATCTCCACCCACGACATAGAGCAGGCACGTCGCTGGGATCTCGTCCTGTGCCTGAACAGGCGTCAGATCGCCTTCGGTAAGCCCGCTGAAACGCTGACGCGGGCGGTGATCGAAGCCACCTACGGCGGCGAGATCGTGGTGGTCGAAGGTGGCGACTCGGGATCAGTAACCGCTGTGTTACCGCCGCACCATCATGAGGAATCCTGAATTGCTCTTATTTGCTGACGAGGCCAGTTCAAGCATCTGGCGGTTGCTGTTCGAACCCTGGACGCACGGCATCATGCAACGAGCTCTCGCCGAGGTGGCGCTACTTGGCCTGGTCGGAGGGGCGCTCGGCTGCTGGATCGTGCTGTACGAGCTCTCCTACAGCGCGGAATCGCTGGCGCACGCGATGTTCCCGGGGTTGGTGGTTGCCGCACTCTGGGGACTTCCGCTTATGCTCGGTGCCGGTCTCGGTGTAACGATTGCGGCCGTGACGATCGCGCTTTTTGGCAGGATACCGGAGATCGGGCGCGACACGTCCGTCTCGGTAGTGATCAGTGCCCTTTTCGGTCTTGGTGTCGTGCTCGCCTTCTCTCCAGCCTCGCCTCCCCGTCTTCAGGAGCTACTATTCGGCGACATCCTCGGGGTGTCGACCGTGGACCTGGTTCGCGGCGCGAGTATTACAGTGCTCGTTTTGGCAGTATCGGTGCTCCTCCATCGCCAGTTGCTGGTGGTAGGGTTTGACCGGACGACCGCTCGCTCGCTCGGAGCGAGCCCTACCCTCGTAGACGTCACGCTGCTGGTGCTCGTGGCGCTGACGACCATAGTGGCGGTTCAAGGACTCGGCAATTTGCTCGTGGTGGCCGTTCTCGTAGGTCCCTCTGCCACCGCACGCCTGACCACCCGCCGCATATCCTCGATGATGGCGTTGGCCGCCTTTCTGGCGTTCGTGGCCGGTACTTTGGGGCTCTACCTCTCCTACTATGCCGGAACCGCGGCCGGAGCGTCCATCGCCGGCGCCACCGTAGTGCTCTACCTCCTTGTGTTCATAGCCCAAGGAGCTACATCCCCGAACGAGAGCTTATCCAAAGACGTTCTGCAGACGAGATCCCCGAAGTAGGGTGACTAGGGTGCTCGAAACACTCGTAGGGCCGTTCCAGCTACCGTTCGTCTACAATGGACTCCTCGAAGTGCTGGCGCTCTCCATCGGCGCAGGGATGCTAGGCACCTGGATCGTGCTGCGGGGTCTCGCCTTCTACTCCCACGCCGTCGGTACGGCGGCCTTCCCAGGACTGGTACTTGCCGATGGGCTCGGCTTCGCACCTCCATTGGGCGCTTTCTTTGCGGCGATACTATTCGCCGGAGGCCTCGAGCGGCTCTCGCGCAGGCGGCGCACCGACTACGGGCAGCCCGGCTACGACAGCCTCACTGCCCTCGTACTGGTCGGCATGCTCGTCGCGGGCATCATCCTCGCCAGCGACGTGTTCGGTTCCGGAGCGAACGTAGACACCTTGCTGTTCGGCAGCTTGCTCGCCATCGGACAGGAGGATCTCGTCTTCGCGACGATGGCCAGCGCGCTCACGCTCGGCGCGAGCTATCTACTCGGCCGAACCTGGCTTGCCACAGGCTTCGACACCGACGCGGCTCGCTCGCTTGGCCTCCGCTCGGCCGCGCCTGACGCCGTATTATTCCTGCTGATCGCGCTCGTCACCACTGCCGCCCTCTCGGCGGTTGGCGCACTGCTTGCCACAGCGCTTTTCATAGTGCCCGCCGCGACCGTCCGATTGTGGGTGCGGCGGCTACTCTTCTGGCAGATCGGCAGCATCGCCCTCGTCGCCGTCGACGGCGTGGGCGGCCTGTGGTTTTCGATCCAGACCAACGCGCCGCCAGGGGCCTCTATCGCGATGCTTGCCGGTGGGGTGTTCGCCTTTTCGGTCGTGCTGCACCGCCTGGTCGGCTCCGGTGCATTAGTGGCGCACTGAGGGAGGGGATGGAGTCAGAGG
>CADDZK010000386.1 GCA_902812425.1 Actinomycetota bacterium | reverse complement strand
TCACGAGATTCCACATGATCGTGCGCCCCACGCTCCCTGGCCGCTCGGTCGCCCCGATCACGGCCACCGTCTCGGGACGGAAGATGGCGTCCAACTGCTGCCGCTCGTACCCGAGGACGTCGTGGGCGGGGCTAACGCTTCTTCGCTTCTTCATCTCCAATCTCCTTTAGCTGGTAAGCCACCCAACGGTAGCAGAGATCTTCTGTTCTGCGGCGTATGTACTAATCTCATGGCAATGTTCATTAGTAGTGAGCTGTTGGACTGGCTTTGGGCTCCGAACGCTAGCTCTGGTGCTCCTGCGCCTATCGAACACTTCCGAAACAGCGCCTTCTGAAGCCCGCATATCTATCCAGCACCACAACGTGTAGGGATCGTCCGTCGGTACTCGATCTCGGCACTTCGACATCTCTGACCAAATGAGGCCGGGACTATACAGGATCGTGGATATAAACTTCTTAGAAGACCCCTTCCACGCACTCCGCTGCCTAGACCGCGCGGCGGCGCGTTTGCGGGATTTGATCAACTTTGATCAGCAGTAAGATCAATCCGTGCCATGACGGATCGTCCCCCCCGGAGCATATTGATGCCGAGAACGGAGCCCTGCCGCCAGGCTTTAAGTCCCGGCAAGCAAGGAGATGGTCTCCGATGGACGGCACACATGTCGCCTGGAGAGCAGCGGCCCCCGCAGGCGAACCGACCCATAGAGAGCGAACGCGAGGAGGTGTACGCAAAGATGTCGGCGATAGCGAGATATAGGGGCACGAGCACCCGTAAAGAGAAGGCCAAGCGGTTGTGGTTGAAGGTCGTGATGGTCTTGGCCGTGGCTTTGGCGTCCATAGCGGTCGTGGCGGTTCAGGCCCAGGCCGGCTCCTTCGACCATCGCCCCCCCGACCAAGTCCTGTTCAAGGGCACCCAGTCGCTTCAGACAGGGAACGCGTATAGTTTCGAGTGGCATTTCTACGACAACGGGAGCTGGCGGGTCAGGCACTACAGCTACTCCCCGTATGAACACAATTGGCCCAGCGCCGCCGTCGTAAAGGCGGGCAGCAGGCTGCGCATAAAGGTCGACAAGCCCCAACGCCCTACGCACTTCAGGATCTATGCCTATAAGCGTTTGGTGGCCGAGGGAGGAGAAGGTTGGCCTGCCGGAACCCCGCAGCTAGTGCAGCACTCCTACGGTCCCGTAGTGCGAGACGGCAAGACGGTCGGGTGGAACGTGTTCTTCCACGTGAACGAGTCCTCTCGTCAATACTACCTACAGGTTAACGAGAGCTGGGACAGTGTGCCCAACACCCACATCAGCTACGGGGATGCCACCATGTTCTTCCACGTGAAGACCAGCTGAAGCACCTCTGCGGGGGAAGGCTCAACTTCAACAATAGTGTCGGGGGACTCGTAGGAGGGGGCCCCCGCCCCAGCGTGCCCATAGAGTGAACTTCATAGAACTCGGTAAAGCGGAAGCCCCTTGAGCCGGACGGGAGAGAAGTAGCCACCCGGGGTATCCGCGAAGGGTTACACTCTTAGGCTATGGACCGGATCCTCGCCCTTATCTCCCACTACGGCTACCTGGTGATCCTCTTCGGGGTGATGCTTGAGAGCACTGGGGTGCCCTTGCCCGGGGAGACAATACTCCTTGCCGCGGGCGTCCTGGTCCAAAGGGGCCACATGGACCTGGGCTATACCATAGCGTTCGGCATCGCAGGGGCTGTGGTGGGAGACCAGATAGGCTACTGGGTAGGACGCGAGGGTGGCAGGCCCTTCGTGTTGAGGTGGGGGCGCTACCTCTTCATCAACCCCGAGAGGTTGGCCCGCGCCGAGGCGTTCTTTGAGAGACACGGGGGCAAGGCCGTCTTCCTGGCCCGCTTCTTCTCTGGCTTGAGGGTCTTCGGAGCGCTGGTGGCCGGCATAAGCCGCATGCGCTGGATGACCTTCCTCTTCTACAACGCCCTGGGAGGGGCCATATGGGCCACGGCTGTTGTCCTTTTGGGCTACTTCCTGGGGAGCAGCATAGGGCTCGTAGAGCGTTGGCTTGGAAGGGCCACGCTGGTGCTCGTAGCGCTGGTGGCCGTGGCAGTCGGCTTCTACCTGGCCTACCGCTGGGCCGCCCACAATCGGGCGCGCCTGGTGGGGTGGGGCGAGGCGCTGCTCGCCTATCCTCCCGTGGCCCGCTTGAGAAGGCGCTACGACGCCCAGCTAAGGTGGCTGCTCAGGCGCCTTACGCCGGGGCAGTATCTCGGGCTACACCTCACGGTGGGGCTGCTTGTCGCAGGGGGCAGCCTGTGGCTCTTCGGCGGGCTCGTTGAGGATCTACTCACGGGCGACCCAATAGTGCGCTTCGACCGGGTCGTGGACGACTACCTGCACTCCCACGCCACGCCGCACCTAACTACTTTCTTCCTCGTAGTCACCGCCTTCGGCTCCACGGTGGCCATAGTGATCCTCGGGGTAGTGGTTGCGGCTTTGCTCGCTCGGAGTCGGCTGTGGACCCTGCTCTGGACCTGGATCGCGGCGATGGCCGGAAGCGCCCTCTTCGACTGGCTGCTGAAGGGGATCTTCCAACGCCCGCGCCCCCACTTCGCGCATCCCTTGCTGGTCGAGGGCAACTACTCGTTCCCAAGCGGACATGCGATGGAGTCCTTCGTCGTCTACGGGATGCTTGCTTACCTAGCCGTGGTGCTCTGGCTGAGGAGTTGGGAGGCCCGCGTGGCGGTGGTATGCGGGGCGGCGCTTCTGGTGGTGCTTATAGGCTTTTCGCGGATGTACCTTGGCGTTCACTACTTCAGCGACGTCGTCGCGGGCTACGCCGCTGGGGGAGTGTGGCTCAGCGCCCTGATCACGGGAGCGGAGACGATGCGCCGTGGTAGCAAGCAGCTCGGGGACGAGCCAAAAAGCTGAACTTCTCAGAACACCTAAAAGCGGAAGTCCAACTTCCGAGAAGACCTCTTCCACGCACTTAGGTGCATAAGCCTCACTTGATCAAAGTTGACCAGTAGATTGCTCAATATGCGTCATGATATCGACTTACGGTGTACGTACACTCTAGTTGCTTAAAGAGAGAGACCCTTCGGAGAGGAGGCGTAATGGAAGTGGGCTTTGGCGGTGCTTTCCTCGCTATTGGCGTCCTTTTGGTGTTCATAATCGTGGGGGGTCCCCTCTTAATTCACTATTCTAGTAGGAAGACTACTCAACCTAGTAGGAAGACTACTCAACACGCTCCACGCCCGCCGCTGTGGAGGAGGATTCTCTCACTGCCCAGGACGCGCCTTGGGTGGTGGGCCGTAGGACTGGCGGCTCCCGCTTTGGTATCACTCCTGCCCTTACAGCTCGACAACAACGCCGTGATCGTTATTACGGCGCTAGTGTCAGCGCTGGCTGGCGGGCTTGTCGGGTTTGTCGCACTGGCACTCGATCAATCGTTGCTGGTATGGGTTGCTCAAGTGCCCGCGCTGTATCTCTTCGCCGTCCTGGCGAGTTTCGGCCAGGAGGGTGAGCTATGGTTTATACCTTCCGTCGTCGTCTTTTCGCTGTGGGCTTTCATGGCCTTCGGCATCATATGGAGCTACAGAGACCTTCCAGAGAGGAGGTCGTCATGACCGCTCAACACGCTCCACACTCACCGCCCCTGTGGAGGAGGTTCCTCTCGCTACCGCACACACGTCAAGGGTGGTTGGCGGTAGGAGTGGCAAGTCCCTCTTTGTTGATCGTGGCCTTCTACGTCGTCCCCGCGCTCTTGTCGGGTGAGGGGCTACCGGACATAAACCAGGCGGGCATACTCGCCAAGGTCTTTGGGTCAGTCTGGGTATTCTCTACGCTGGTTGGGGGAGGTGCTGCATGGGGTGCAGTG
>CADDZK010000385.1 GCA_902812425.1 Actinomycetota bacterium | reverse complement strand
TCTTCGTCTAGTCCGGTTCGCCGAAGACGGTTAGGGTCTAGTGGGAGTGGGTGGGCAAGCCGTCGTGGGCGTGGGCGGCGATGCGATGGTGTTCCTCGCCCGCCTCTTGTATCGGATCGACATGCACGACGGACCCGTCTAGGTAGCTCAGGTGGTGCAAGAGTTGGTGGTTGACCTCGCGGGCTATGGCGTGTCCTTCTGCCACGGACAGGCCAGGATACACCGCTACGTTGACCTCTGCATGCAACCTGTGTCCCAACCACCGAGCCCTTACCTCAGAGACGTGCTCTACGCCGGGAACGTGGTCAGCGGTGTGACGGATTACCTCTACGACCTCCGGTTCCACCCCATCTAGCAAACGGGTGAAGATCGCCTTCCCTGACTGCCAGACGATCACCAGGATGGCCACCGCTATCAGGAGCCCCACGATGGGGTCGGCGAGCGGGTAGCCGAGCCACACTCCTATGGCTCCGACCAGGACGGCGAGGCTCGTCCAGCCGTCGGTCCTGGCATGGTAGCCGTCGGCGACCAGAGCGGCGCTCCCTATCTCCCTGCGGACCCTGATACGGAACACGGCCACCGCCTCGTTGCCCAAGAAGCCGATCACGGAAGCTACGGCGACGGCCCACAACATCTCTATCGGCTGCGGGTGGACGAGGCGCTCTACGGCCTGGTATCCGGCCACGACCGCGCTGAAGAGGATGATGAGCACCACGACAACCCCCGCCAGGTCCTCCACCCTGCCGTAGCCGAACGTGAAGCGCCTGCTTGCTCCTAGGCGGGTCAGCGCGAAGCTAATCCCTAAGGGTATTGCGGTGGCCGCGTCGCCGAAGCGTCGCCGAAGTTGTGGATGGTGTCGGAGAGCAGCGCGACGCTGCCAGAGAGCAGCACGACGGCAAGCTGCAAGAGAGCCGTCGCCATGAGCCCTAAGAAGGACCACTTGACGGCCCAGATGCCGCGCTCGGAGGTCGCTATGGCCGGGTCAACGGCCCCGTGTGTGTGGCCGTGCCCCCCATGCTCGTGGTCGTGGCGGTGTTCTTCGTTGTGGTCGCGTGTCACGGCGGCGATTCTACCGCGAGCCGGCTTATTCGACGGAGTGTGTAGAAGGGGTCTTCTAAGAAGTTCGCCTTGCTTGCATGGGAATGCGCAAGTTTTGTGGCAAGAGTATCATGGACACGGGCGAAAGGGTTGTCCCGCTGCGCACAGGCGGGAGGAAGGAGTATGCATCGTGTCCGACATGCACGAGATGAACCACGAGGCCCACGCTTGCCATGGGCCGGGTTATGCCTCGCCTGAAGAGGCGATGAAAGCGGAGCGTGAGAAGGTGCTTTACACCGTAGCGCTCTACGTCGGGACAGACGTCGAGGAGCCGGATTGTCTGGCGACAGTGGATGTTGACCCTGACTCGCCAACATACTCGCGGGTGATAGAGCGCACCCCGATGCCGAACGTCGGCGACGAGTTGCACCACTTTGGCTGGAACGCCTGCAGCTCCTGCCACAGCGACGAGGGCAAAGAGCGTCGCTTCCTGATCGTCCCTGGGCAGCGTTCGAGTCGCATACACATCATAGACACCTCAGACGTGCGGGCACCCAAGCTCCACAAGGTCATAGAGCCTGAGGAGATCGTCGAGAAAACTAACCTCAGCGCCCCGCACACCGTCCACTGCCTGCCGGACAGGATCATGATCTCCATGCTCGGCGATGGCGAGGGCAACGGCCCGGGGGGCTTTTTGGTGCTGGATGAGGACTTCAACATAGCGGGTCGATGGGAGAACAATACTGAAGGCATGAGCTACAACTATGACTTCTGGTACCAGCCTCGCCACAACGTCATGGTCTCAAGCGAGTGGGGCGCTCCCAACACCTACCAGAGTGGCTTCGATCCAAAGGACGTGGCTGAAGGCAAGTACGGTAGGCAGCTACACTTCTGGGACTGGGAAAAGCACGAGATAGCCAGGAGCATCGACCTCGGGGAGGACGGCCTCATACCGCTCGAGGTCCGCTTCCACCACGACCCGGAGAGTACCCACGGCTTCGTCGGCGCCGCTCTTAGCTCCAACATGTATCACTGGCACAAAGAGAACGGCCACTGGGAGGTTGAGAAGGTCATAGACGTGCCCTCAGAGAATGTCGAGGGCTGGCCGATGCCGATGCCAGGCCTCATCACAGACCTCCTCATCTCGATGGACGACCGGTTCCTGTACTTCTCCAACTGGCTGCACGGCGACCTGCGCCAATATGACATAAGCGACCCATCCAACCCTCGACTCACCGGCCAGGTCTGGTGCGGTGGATTGCTCGGCAAGAGCCAGGAGGTTGCGGGTCGTAAGCTTGAAGGCGGTCCACAGATGCTCCAGCTCTCTCTAGACGGAAAGCGGCTATACGTTACCAACTCGCTCTACAGCAGCTGGGACAACCAGTTCTATCCCAAGCTCGCCGAAGAGGGCTCCTACCTGCTTCAGATCGACTGCGACACCGAGCAGGGGGGCATGAAGATCAACGAGGACTTCTACGTTGACTTTGGCAAAGAACCCGCCGGACCTGCCCGCGCCCACGAGATGAGATACCCAGGAGGCGATGTCACCTCGGACATCTGGATCTAACGTTTGGTGCCTCCATAAGGTAGTGGACTGGAGGAGAACAAGAAAGGGTCGGGTGCCTCGCTAGGCGTATCTGATAAAGGGTTATTCACCCGAGTGCGTGGAAGGGGGCTTCTCGGAAGTTCCTGTAAAAACATCACTCATTTGGGGGATGTGTGCCTGGTGCTACCTCGCTAGCCTTCCGGGCAAGCAACCAACCTCCTGAGAGGAGAGCCTTCCTGAGGACTTCACGGAAGCCGCTATCGTACTGGCAGTGCGACCACACCTACCCCATCGAGGTGCGGACACTCACAGGGGGAGGTGAGAGCGCCCGTTGTCTTGGGTGCGGAGCGCGTGGACCGGTGCGTGAGAGCGCCCAGGAGGCGATGGAGGCGCTAAGGGCTGAGGCACCATTATCTGCTGAAGCGGCGCGGAGCCTGGGAGCTCGAGTTCCTCTCTACTCACCCCAGGTCGGGGAACACGATTCTTAGAACTTCGCCCTGACGGAGTTCTAAGACGTTCGGGCTACGCTACGCCGCCTGTTCTTTCTCTGGGCGGACCACCAACACGGGGCAGTGGGCATGGCGCACAACCGAGTCAGAGACGCTGCCCATCAGCGCTCGTCTCAATCCGCCCAGCCCCCTACTGCCCATCACGATAAGGTCCGCTCCTATCTCCTCGGCCAAGGCCACGATCTCCAGGTCCACCTTCCCCATCCTGAGGTGAGTCCCGGCCACGGTGCCCCCGGTGACCTTCACCTGCCAGGACTGTTTCCGGAGCAGCTCCCTGGACTCCTCTTCGATCTGCTCGTAGAGTCCGCGTTCGTAGCCGAGCGTCCCGGGATAGCTCTCCTGGAAGGTGGGCACAACTCCGATGTGTACCACGTGCAGCTCGGAGTCAGTCGCATCGGCCAACTCTACGGCCTTCATTGCGGCCAGTTCGGCTTCTTCTGAGCCGTCGGTAGCGAGCAGGATCCTCGTTGGGAAGATGCTCATCGCGACACTCTCCTTTCCCGTCGGCACCCTATCGAGGGGCTGTGTTGATTGTATCAAGAGGCTAGTTCGTCGCAAGGCAGCGGAGATGGCACTATGCTGTTTGAGAAGGGCTGCAGAGGCTTATTTACCTAAGTGCTTAGATGGGGTCTTCTCGGAACTTCGCCCTGACCGAGTACTAGGAAATACACCGTTAATTTTTCCTTGATATTTGTCCTACCAAATTTGCAATTTGTCTTCGAATACGTGCCGGTTTGTAACGCATAAGTCGGGTA
>CADDZK010000384.1 GCA_902812425.1 Actinomycetota bacterium | reverse complement strand
CGCCGACCCCGCCCTCATCGAGGAAGTAGCCCGCGACTTCCCCGGCCTCACCATTGTCCTCGCCCACGGCGGGCGCGGCTGGTGGTACGACGCCGCAGCCTTCATCACGCTCATGCGAGAGAACGTCTGGATCGAGGTCTCAGGCCTCCCCCCGAAACGACTCCCCCACTACTACAGGAACTTCGACTTCGAACGCCTCGCCAACAAGATGATCTTCGGTACAGACTGGCCCGGCGTGCCAGGACCAGGCTCCAACGCCAGAGACGTCGCCAGCCTCGATCTCGCCCCCGATACGATACACAAGATCCTCTACAAGAACGCTATTCACGTTTACGCGAGGATGCAGGCGGGCAAACTCATACAAGTTGATTTTGACTGACCGGACAGTTATGATGCCAAAGGTCGAGACGGACAGGAGGAGGAAGGTTCTATGACGGCGGTGACAGAAGAGATACTCCTGGATCGCATCAAGAGCGGGCGGCTGATCGAGGACTCCTCCCAGGCGACCGAGAGGTACATCGAGGGGCTCAAGCGAACCCTGATCGTCTCGGCTGACACCGAGCTTATAAGCGCTCCTGCCTACATGAATGCGACGAGGGACTTCTCGACGCTCCCGAGCATCAACAACTACATCACCGTCATGGGCATTGTGCAGGACGAGCTCGGGCACGCGCACATCGCGTACAGGATGCTCAGGGATCTCGGGGTGGATACCGAGGAGCTCGTCTACGAGCGCGCGCCGCGGCAGTTCAAGTACCCGTACGCCTTCGACGTGCCGCTGGAGAGCTTCACAGAGCTCATCGTCGCCAACGGCTTCTACGACAGGGCCGGGTTCGTTCTCCTGAGCGATATTCACCGCAACTGCTCCTACGGGCCGTGGAAGCGGGCGCTCGTGAAGGTGGACAGGGAGGAGAACTTCCACCTCAGGCACGGCGAGAAGTGGATGAAGGCCTTCTCCAAGGATCCTGAGCGAAAAGAAGAGCTTCAGCGGGCCGTCGACTGGATGTTCCCGCTCACGCTCGAGTGGTTCGGGTTGCCCGACGGCCAGAAGAAGCACAACGAGCAGATCGAATACGGCTACAAGGGCTCGACCAACGACCAGCTCAGGCAGACCTGGATGTCCCATACTGTGCCCCTGTGCGAGTCGCTGGGGCTCGACGTGCCCGCCCACTACGACAAGGCGGAGGACCGCTACGTCATAGACTTCCCCTTCCCCGCCCGGTTCGACGCCGATGAGAAGCGGTGGAAGTTCGAGGATGGCGCCATCTCCTGGGAGGACGTATTGAAGCGCTGGAAGGACCGCGGTCCCAACAACGAGGAGTACGTCGCGCACCTGCAGCGCGGCTACAAGGAACTCTACGGCACGACGAACGGTCAAGGCTAGCCGTAGCACGTTCGACTTCGTCCATGGGAGCCGTGCTCTCTGGTGGGGAGCTAGGAAAGGAAGCGATGGAAGGTAGGAGGACCGAAGAAGTACGCGACGCGCTCAGGGAGGTGCTCGATCCCGAGTACCCTATCAGCCTCGTCGATCTCGGGCTCATCAGGGGCATAGAGTTCGAGGGTACGAAGGCGAAGATAAGACTCACGTACACCTGCATGGGGTGTCCTGCGATGGACATGATCCAGGACGACGTCCGTGAGAGGCTCATCGAGATGGAGGGCATCGACGAGGTGGAGATCGAGGTCGTCTGGGAGACGTGGTCGAGGAAGGACATAACACCTTTAGGCAAGAAGCAGTTGAGAGACGTCGGGGTCGTCTGATGCGCCCCGTCGAGAACTACGAGGTCTTTACGGCGCGCGTCGGGGAGGAGAATCCGCTGCGGCACAACGGCAACGTCAGGGCCTCCGAGCCCAAGGACGCCGCCGTCTACGCGCACCTTATGTACGATGAGTGGCGCTGGCGCGAGATGTTCGTCGTCCCGAGCGCGGCCATCGTCAGGGTCATCAGACCGGAGTAGGGGAGAGATGGACAGGTATCTTGTCTTCGCACGCACGGAGTACGACGAGCCGCTGGAGCACAGGGGCGACGTCGAGGCCTCGGGCGACGAGGAGGCGTCGAGGCTCGCCCGCGAGCGCTTCGGGGAAGAATGGCTGGAGTTGGCTCTCGTTCCTGCGAGCAAAGCCTACTGGGCAGAGAAGGAGACCGAAGAGGGCGAGACGGAGGTACAGGTGTGAGCGAGCGCCCGGAGGGGACGGATCAGGTAGCGCCCGGACGCGGCGCCGAGACCGAGTTCCTCGTCGAGAACGACGACGCCCTCGCCGCGCTGGTCAACATGATCGCGGTCATCGGCGACAACGTGTACTTCCTGGGTCGTCGCGTCTCGGAGTGGGCCGACGCGGGGCCCCTGCTCGAATCGACGGCGGCCTGCGCGGCCATAACGCAGGACAAGCTCGGTCAGTCGCGGGCGATCTACCCTCTCCTGGAGGAGCTTCCGTGGCCGAACCCACCTACGGGACTACAGGGCGAAGTAGACAGGGCGCGTCGCTACTCGGTCAGCTTCCTCGACGACCCACTCCCGAGCTGGGCAAGCGTCGTCGCCGCGCTCGCGCTCGTAGGGCCCGCAGTGAACGTCGTGCTCGAGTCCGTCGAGAACTCGCGCTACGAGGCGCTCGCCAGGAGGGCGCACCGCATACTGGACGAAGAGAGGCTCACCTCAGCCTACGCGGAGAGCCTGGTCAGGCAGATCTGCTACGAAGAGCGTGGGCGCAGGCTCTTTCAGGAGCGCGTCGACGCCCTCCTGCCTGAGATGCTCTGCTGGTTCGGACCCGACGGCGAGGAGGGCATAGAGGCGCTCAAGGCCGAGGGCCTTGCCAGCATGGGCAACGAAGAGATGCGTCAGAGGTACCTGGACCGTATCGTGCCGCTGCTCAAGGAGAGCGGTATAGAGGTCCCCGTCGAACGGAACGAAGAGAGATGGGAGTACGGAGAGTTGCCATGGAGCGAATGGAACCAGCTACAGAGACGCCTGGAGAGGTCGGGCAGACAGTGATCTGCCCCTGGTGCGACTCCGAAGATGTCGAGAAGGTCTCGGAGTACGGCCCGCACCTGATGGTGTACTCGTACATCTGCCGCGGCTGCAACAGCCCCTTCGAAGTCATAAAGCGATGAGCGTCCCCTCCGGCTTGCGAACGAGCCTCTCTGACGGCGTGCTCCTCGTCGAACTGAATCGCCCCGACAAGAGAAACGCCCTCGACGAGGCGCTGCAGGGCGAGCTGCTGCGAATCTTCTCAGACGCGGCGCACGATGGAGAGGTGCGTGGGATCGTCCTTACGGGCGCAGGCGAAGCCTTCTCAGCGGGTGGCGACCTCTCCCGCTTCGAGCGAGAGTGGGACCCTGCCGACTTCCGCGCCCACAGCCAGGAGCTCTCTAGGCTCATCTCTGCCGTCGAGCGGCTGGAGAAGCCCGTCGTCTCTGCCATAAACGGCCTCGCGACCGGCGCGGGGACCCAGCTCGCCCTCTCTTGCGACCTGCGGATCGCCTCCGAGGACGCCCGCTTCGTCTTCAGGGAGGGTATGATCGGCTTTATCCCCAGCCACGGCGGCTGCGCGCGCCTGGTCAAGCTCGTCGGCCTCGCGCGGGCGCGCGACATCGTGCTCGGCGGCGAGGACCTGGACGCGAACGAGGCCTTCAGGCACGGGCTCGTCACGAAGGTCGTGCCCCCCGAGAGGCTGCTCGACGAGTCGCGCGAGCGTCTGCGGTTCGTCCTCAAGCGGGCGCCCCAGGCCTACGGTCTTAGCAAGCGGCTTCTGCACCTTTCGGCCAGCACGGACCTCGAGAGCGGCCTCTTCGCCGAGAGCCTGGCGCAGAGCCTGCTCGTCGGTACGGAAGACCACAAGGAGGGCGTCCGTGCCGCGCGCGAG
>CADDZK010000383.1 GCA_902812425.1 Actinomycetota bacterium | reverse complement strand
CGCCGTTCCATTGCACGTCACCCCTGAACACGCCGAGCCGCACACGCAGCCAGCGCTCGACCGCCTCGCGGGCGAGCCACGCTTCGCCGCCGGCTGCAGGCGCGGCTCCGAGTGGCAGCGCGAGCACGGCGGACACGTCGTCTTCCACGAAGACCTCAGCTTGAACGCCCTGCCCGAGGTCGAGGGCTTCGACGCTGTGCTGATCGACGGCGACCACAACTGGTACACCGTCTTCAACGAGCTCAAGACGATAGAGCTCCTGTGCGACGAGAGCTCCAGGGAGTTCCCCCTCGTGATGCTGCACGACCTCGGCTGGCCCTACGGCAGGCGAGACCTCTACTACGACCCCGATACCATCCCCGAGGAGCACCGTAGACCCTACGAGAAGAGGGGTATGCTGCCAGGGGTAAAGGGCTTGCTGGAAGAGGACGGACTTAACCAGCACCTCCACAACGCTGTCCTCGAAGGCGAGCCGAGGAGCGGCGTACTCACGGCCGTCGAGGACTTCCTGCAAGAGACAGGAAGCCAGCTCGAACTGACGATACTCCCCGGCATCCACGGGTTGGGCATCCTCGTCCCCACACAACTAAGGGAGCGCAACGCGAAGCTTGCCGGCTTCCTGGAGCAACTGCGCTTCTCACCCTTCGTCTGGCGCTACATCGAGGGCGTAGAGAGGGCGCGGCTACAGACCCAGATCCTGCAGCAAGAAGAACGCGTCAGACAGAGGCAGCGACTGCAAGAAGAGAGTCGGAAACTCAAGGAGACGCGCCAGGAACTGAAGGAGGCACGCCAGGAGCTAAGAGCGACACGCGGGAGGCTGAACGAGGCCGAAAGGGAGATAGCGAGGTTGTCAGGCTGGATCGAAGAGTTGGGCGAGGGGATCTACGCTCTACTAAACTCACGGCAATGGAGGGCCGGCCAGGTGCTTGGCGAGCTCAGTCGGAAGGCCCTGCGCAAGCCCGAGGAGCCTATGGCCGTGGACCATCTGGAAGCAGTCCTTGAACAGTTTCGCGACTGGCGTAGAGAGCGCGACTCTCGGACCGACGGATGACCGGAGTACCTATCGAAGGCGAACCTCAGGGCTCAGATAGAGATCCTCTGGCTGCCTTTCAACCTTCCGGGGCTGGATACCGGTGGAACGTAGCGATGGGCCAACCTATACTATGTGTAGCGTTCGTCGTCCGATCACAATGAGGGGTAGTGACGCCTGCCATCAAGAGAGATCAGCGTAACATCGCACTCACTGGAACGGGTCGTTCGGGCACAACCCTGGTCTGCCATCTATTAAACAAGCTGCCCAACACGGTAGCACTGAGTGAACCTATATCCCCGGGGAAGTTCAAAGATTACATGCCGGACAGAGAAGCTGTATGCGACCAGATCGAACTTTACTACCGCAGAATGCGCCGGAGGGCACGTAAAGAGGGTACTGTGATAAGCAAGCACATCGGTGGTGTCGTGCCTGACAACACCAAGGGTAAGGTCGAGGGCATCCGGCGTCGCATCGCCGAGAAGGGCCGAATATCCATGGATAAAGAGCTTAAGTCGGGCTTCCGTCTGGCCATAAAGCAGCCGGGGATGTTCACCGCCCTGCTCCCAGATTTGGCCAAGCGATTTCAATGCTACGCAATCGTGCGCAACCCTCTGGCGGTTATGGCGTCAGCCAGCAGCATACAAGGGCGCGATGAGGAGAACAGGGGCCCCTCATCGGTGCAGATTTACGATCCAGATCTACTCCGCCAGGTTAAGGACTTCCAGGCCAGCAATCCGGACGATCGTGCGACCGCCCGAATTATGAGATTTCATGCATTCTTCGACCGTTACCAGAAGGTGCTTCCCTGGAACCACATACTGCGCTACGAGGACATCGTGAATTCCGGCGGCAGGGCGCTGGAAGTTATTGTGCCCGCCGCCCGAGAACTGGATGAGCCGCTCGAATCCAGAAACCTGAACCCTCTCTACTACCGGGACGAGATGCTGCACCTGGGAGAACGGTTACTACAGAGTGAGGGCGCCTACTGGAACTTCTACACGAAGGAGAGCGTAGAGGAGATGCTCGGCCAGCTAACCTAGCTACGTCGTCTGGCCTAATCCGATCGCGCCGCGGAGAGTGGGCCGCTCTGGTAGCGTGGCTGTCCTCTTCCTTCTTCGAGCCACTCTTTCCAGATCTCCGACTCCCACAGCGGATAAGGTAGATACTCTTCTTCAGGAGGGTTCTCACTCAGCTTCTCGGCACAGTGGAGCCAGAACGAAGCGTAGCCGCCGAAGTGCTCGTTCAGGCGCAAGAGTTCCTCCCTGTAGAGCCGCGCCAGATAGACCGCGGATTCAGCCAGCATACGGCCCGAAGACCTGGCGTGGACTCTCTCACCAACTCCCTGCGGCTTGAATGTAGCGTCGACGTCGAGAAACTCGTAGACGCTGCTCAAGAGTTCCTCAGGGAAAAAGTGTATGTCTTCGAGAAAGCCTACGAATATCCGTTCCTCAGGGTAGAACATGGACCAGTTCTCGAGCGTGCGCAGGTAATCGGTTCTCGACCTTGACCCCTCCCTCTCGAACTGCCGGTGGGCCCGCTTGCGCCTGGCGAAGCCTGCATCTATCTTGCCAGACTTGTCGAGCCGCATCACGAGTTGGGACCAGGCACGCTCTAGAGGATTACGCATCATGAAGATCAGCTTCGCTTCAGGAGCGAGGTCGTGGACGCGGGCTATTCTGTCGCGATCGAGCATAGAGTAGGCCGGTGTGATCTCACCCTTCACGCTCCCGCGCCCAGGCTCGAAGAGAGAAGCGTACCACCTGTCGCTTGGCTTGCCAGCGTAGTACTTCAGGTCCCAGAGGAAGTCTTCCCTGGAGAAACGCCTCCAGTGGCGCCGAAGGCGACTCCTGACCTGCTGGCGCCAGCGGTAGTTCACAGTGCCTTCGCCCCTCATCTTGCCGTAGAGCCTCGAGAACGGGTTTTTCGGATCGTCTATCCGGTCGTTAAAGTAATGAAGCTCTTTGATCCCCGGCATCCAGACCTCGGGGTGAAGCTGCAGGTTATGACTCAACCAGGTGGTCCCCGCCTTCTGGGCCCCTATGCCGATGAAATCCGGGGGAGAGAGATCTCTTTTCATCTCTACCGAGAGCTTACCCGGACGCGGCCCACACAGAGGGGAGCGGCCCGCTCTGGATCGTGACCTCCCCATCTTTCTTCCATTCCTGCCACAGCGGCGACTCCCAGAGGGGGTAGGATATCTCATCCTCTTCAGGTGGGTCTTCGATCAACCTGTCTGCGCAGTGGAGCCAGAATGAGGCGTAGCCGCCGAAGCTCTCGCTAAGTCGTCTTGTCTCGTCGTAGTAGGAGTTCGCCAGATAGACGGCGAACCTTGTCGGCATCGTGGTCTGAAAGCCCGAGTGGATCTTGCGCCTTATAACCCGGTACTTTGCGGAAGAGTCCACACCCAGAAACTCGTAGAGTCTAAGCAGCAGATCCTCCGGAAAGAAGTGAATGTCTTCGAGGAAGCCGACGAAGATCTGCTCCTCAGGATAGTACTTGCTCCAGTTCTCCAGCATCCGCAGATAGTCTGTCATAAGGCGTACTCGCTGGTTGTCCAGACGGGTGTAGAACTCATCCTCAGGGACGTCTCCGAGAGACTGACCCGCTATCCTGAGCCCCATGTCAGCGACGGACCATGGACGCTCGATGGGGTTGCGCATCATGAGGACGATCTTCGCCTCGGGCATGATCTCGCGTATGTGGGAGATCGTACGTTTCCCGAGGACGGAGTACTCGGGTGTCGTCTCGCCGGCGATCTGGTTCTCCTCTGGCTCGAAGAGGGAGGCATACCACCGGTCGTTGGGCTCTCGCAGAAAGTACCTGAGGTCC
>CADDZK010000382.1 GCA_902812425.1 Actinomycetota bacterium | reverse complement strand
GCGGTCGTGAGCTTGATGCTGATCGTGGCGTGCTCGCCTCCGGGCGCGAAGACGGAGGGTCAGGGGTCGGGGGGCGGGGGCAAGAAGGCCCAGCAGGACATCGCTCAGTCCAGCGGAGACGTCTGCAAGGTCAACCCGCCTGACCTCAACCTCAAGGACGCCGTCGTAGGGTTCTCGCAGTCGGAGAAGGAGGTCAACCCGTTCCGCATCGCGGAGACCCAGTCCATAAGGAGCGAGGCGAAGAAGAGGGGCGTCAAGAAGCTGCTGTATACCAACGCCAACTCGCAGGCCTCAAAGCAGATCTCCGACATAAGGGACATGATCTCCCAGGACGTTGACGCCATCATCGTCGCCCCGCTGCTCGAAAAGGGCCTCGACCCCGCGCTCAACGCCGCGAAGCAGGCCAAGGTGCCCGTCTTCCTGATCGACCGCGAGACGGCTGGGAAGCCCTGTGAGGACTACATAACCTTTATGGGCTCGAACTTCCTCGAGCAGGGGAAGCGGGCGGCCAAGATACTGGCCCAGCAGACGAACGAGAAGGCCAACATCGCCGTTCTCGAGGGAACCCCTGGGGCCTCTGTCACCATCGACCGCACCAACGGCTTCAAGCAGCAGCTCAAGCAATACCCCAACATGAAGATCGTCGCCTCACAGACCGGTGAGTTCCTCAGGACCAAGGGCCAGACGGTCATGGAACAGCTCATCCAGGCCAACCCCGATATTGACGCGGTCTACGCGGAGAACGACGAGATGGCCCTCGGGGCCATCCAGGCCCTCAAAGATGCTGGCAAGAACCCTGGGCAGGACGTCAAGGTGGTCTCCATCGACGGTACGAGGCAGGCCGTGCAGGCGATAATCACAGGCGATATAAACGCCGTCATCGAGACCAACCCGCGCTTCGGGCCATTGGCGTTCGACACCATCGACAAGTTCCTGGCCGGCAAGCCCATCCCGCAGAAGATAATCGTCCAGGACGACCTCTACACCAAGGGTAACGCCGAGGAGAAGCTGGACGAGACTTACTAGGAAGGATCGGATAGATGGAGCAGCAAGCCCCGGTCCTTGACGTGCGCCGGGTGACCAAACGGTTCCCCGGCGTCCTCGCCCTCGACGACATCTCCTTCGAGCTCAGGCCCGGCGAGGTGCACGCGCTCGTCGGCGAGAACGGCGCTGGCAAGTCGACCCTGATCAAGGTCATGACCGGGGTCTACCGTCCCGACGAAGGCCAGATTCTCTTCAAGGGCGAAGAGGTCTCTTTTTCGGAGCCCCGCGAGTCGCAGGAGGCGGGGATAAGCACGATCTACCAGGAGATCAACCTCATACCGCTCCTGAGCGTCGCCCAGAACGTCTTTCTAGGGCGCGAGCCCCGAAACCGCCTCGGGCTCATCGACCGCGAGCGCATGAACAGGGAGGCGGCCGAGATCCTGCAGCGCTACGGCATCGGGACCGACGTCAAGGCCCCCCTGCGTTCGCTCGGCCTGGGCGTCCAGCAGATGGTCGCCATCGCGCGGGCCATCTCGGTGGACGCGCGGGTCGTCATCATGGACGAGCCCACCTCGTCTCTGGAGGCGCGGGAGGTCGAGACGCTCTTCGGGGTGATAGGGCAGCTGCGCGAGGAGGGGGTCGGCGTGATCTACGTCAGCCACCGCCTCGACGAGCTCTACGAGATCTGCGACCGGGTAACCGTCCTGCGCGACGGCAGGCTTGTGTATACAGGGAAGCTCGCCGACCTCTCCAGGCTGGAGCTGATCGCCCAGATGCTCGGAAGAGAGCTCGCCGAGGTCGAGAAGGAGGGCGCCACAGGCTTCGGCGAGGAGCACGAGGCGAGTGAGGAGGAGCCCGTCCTCCAGGCCCGCGGCCTCACCCAGCACCCTCGTCTGCGCGAGATCTCCTTCGACGTCCGTCCCGGCGAGGTGGTCGGCCTCGCAGGGTTGCTCGGTGCCGGAAGGAGCGAGACGGCCAAGGCGATCTTCGGCGCCGAGCCGGTCGATTCAGGGACCGTGAAGGTGGGGGGGGAGGACGTGAGGACCGGCTCCCCTGCGGCTGCGATAAAGGCAGGGATCGCCTTCCTGCCCGAGGACCGCAAATCCGAGGGGATCATACCCGACCTCTCCGTAAAGGAGAACATCGTCGCCGCCGCCCTGCCCAGGTTTGCGCGCGCCGGGATCGTCTCGGAGAAGGCCCAGGACGAGCTGGTGGAGGAGTTCATAAGGAGGCTCGGCATCAAGGCTTCGAGCCCCGATCAGCCGGTCAGGGAGCTCTCTGGCGGCAACCAGCAGAAAGTTCTACTGGCCCGCTGGCTGTGCATGAACCCGAAGGTGCTCATACTCGACGAGCCAACCCGCGGCATCGACGTCGGGGCGAAGGCTGAGATACAGAAGCTCGTCGACGACCTCGCCCTCGAGGGCCTCGGCGTGATCCTTATCTCCTCGGAGCTGGACGAGATGACTGAGGGCAGCGATCGTGTGGTCGCGCTGAGGGAGGGGACCATGGTCGGGTTGCTCTCCGGCGACGAGATCACCGAGGGCAACCTGATGGAGTTGCTCGCGCACGGCGAGGATTCGGGAGAGAACGGAGGAGCGACGGATGGCTAGGGGGGCGACGGCAAAGAGGTCGCTCGACGGCTCGACGGCGGCCTCCTGGTTGCGCGGGCGCGGGGTGTACGTCGCGTTCGTGGTACTCGTGATCTTCAACCTCATCGTCACCCCGAACTTCGCCTCGGTGGTGACGATCTCCACCCTGCTGATCACGGTCTCGCCGATAGTGCTCGTCTCGCTGGGCGTGGCGCTGGCGATAGGGACGGAAGGCATAGACCTCTCGGTCGGCTCCGTGATGGCCATAGCCTCGGCCTTCCTCCCGCTGTACCTCGGGTACGGCTGGCCTGTCGCGCTCCTCGTGACGCTCCTCGCCGGCGCCCTTGCAGGCCTGGTGAACGGGAGCCTCGTGGCCTTCGTCGGGGTGCAGCCGATCATCGCCACGCTGGCCATGCTGGTGGGGGGCAGGGGATTGGCACAGATCTTCTCCGGCGGACAATCCTTGCCCGTAACCGACCCCGCGGTCCTGTGGTTGGGACAGGGACGCCTCTTCGGCATACCTGCGCCTGTGATCGTGGCCGCCGTGGCGGTGCTCGTTGTGGGATTACTCGTGAAGCGCACCACGTTCGGCAGGTACGTCGTGGCTATCGGGGGCAACCGTGCGGCGAGCTATCTCTCGGGGCATCCCGTACGCAGGACGCTCCTCGCCGTGTACGCTATCAGTGGGATCCTGGCCGCCATGGCCGGGATCGTGGCGACGGCGCGCCTCGGGGCGAGCGACCCGTCCAATATCGGCCTCCTGATCGAACTCTCCGCCATCACGGCGGTGGTGGTCGGAGGTACGCCCCTGAGCGGTGGCAAAGTGAAGATAATGGGCACGGTCATGGGGGCCCTTCTCATACAGCTCATAAGCGACACCTTTATATCTAACAATCTGCCCTATACCTGGGCCCAGGTGCTCACGGCGGGGATCATCCTGGTCGCCGTCTACGTGCAGAAGGGAAGGGGGACTACCTAGAATGACCGCCCGACCTGCTGAGACTCCTGACGGGGGTACCGCCTGGCGCGAGCGTCTGCTCACGACCCTCCAGAAGCGCGGAGCTATCGTCGTCCTGATACTGGTCGTCGCCGTCTCCGCCCTGACCTTCGACAACTTCTTCACCGCACAGAACCTCCAGAATATCGTGCTCCAGGGGGCTTTTCTGGGCCTGATCGTTGTGCGTATGACTTTCGTGATCATAAGCGGCGGCATCGACCTCTCGGTGGGCTCGATGGTGGGTCTTGGCGGTGTACTCGCCGCGCTCACCGTGCATGTCTCCTGGCCGCTGGCCCTGATCCTGCCTCCTG
>CADDZK010000381.1 GCA_902812425.1 Actinomycetota bacterium | reverse complement strand
GCTTACCGCGGACCGGATAGCCCGCGTCCGCGCCCGCGTGCACGCCGCCGCCATAGACGTGCTCGGGCCCGTAAGCGACCCGCGCACCATCCACCAGTCCAAGTTCTCCATGGGCATCGTGCTGGCCCTGATCGCCAGGGGAGGGAGCGCGGGAATAGACGACTTCACGCAGGCCGCGCTCGACGACCCCGAGCTGCGCGAGTTCAGCGAGCGGGTCGAGATGGTCCTCGACCCCGAGATCGACGCGGCCTATCCGCGGCGCTGGATCGGGCTGGTAGAGATAGAGACGAAGGACGGCGAGTCCATCACCTCCCGCGTCGATGTTCCGAAGGGGGACCCCGGTAACACACTGACCCGCGAGGAGCTTGAGCAGAAAGCCCGTAGCCTGGCCGCTTTTCAGAATGGGGCCACCGGCGAGGAGATGGGTACTCTCATGGACCGGGTCTGGGACCTGGACCGGGAGGCGGACGTGCGAAACCTGCTGCCGGAGGCCTGAGATGGCGAGCCCCGAACGATACGAAGATCTGCGGAGAAAGGTCCGCGAAGTGTGTGCGGACTTTCCGGACGGCTACTGGCGCGAGCTCGACGCAAAGCGAGAGTACCCCGAGGCCTTCGTCCGGGCGATGACCGAGAGCGGCTATCTCGGCGCGCTCATCCCGCAGGAGTACGGCGGATTGGGCCTGAGCATGACCGAGACCTCGATCATCCTCGAAGAGATCAACCATTCCGGTGGCAACGCCCAGCCGGCCCACGCGCAGGTGTACACGATGGGGACCCTCCTCAGGCACGGCTCCGAGGAACAGAAGAAAGAATATCTGCCGAAGATAGCGAGTGGTGAACTGAGGCTGCAGGCCTTCGGCGTAACCGAGCCGGAGGCCGGAACGGACACGACCTCTTTGAGGACGACCGCCGTCAGAGAGGGCGACCACTACGTCATGAGCGGGCGCAAGATCTACATCTCGCGCGTGCAGCATTCGGACTACATGATTCTCCTGGCCAGGACTACACCCCGGGATCAGGTAAAGAGGAAGTCTGAAGGGCTCTCGGTCTTTATCTTCGACCTGCGCGAGGCTATAGACAACGGTCTTACGGTGAAGCCCAGGCGGGTGATGATCAACAACGAGACCAACGAGCTCATCTTCGAGAACCTGCGCGTCCCTGCGAGCGCTCTGATCGGTGAGGAGGGCAAGGGCTTCCGCTACATCCTGGACGGCATGAACGCCGAGCGCATCCTCATAGCCGCCGAGTGTATAGGCAACGGACGGTGGTTCGTGGACCGCGCGACCCGTCGCGCCACGGAACGCGAGGTCTTCGGCAGGCCCATCGGGCAGAACCAGGGCATCCAGTTCCCCATAGCGCGGGCGTACATAAGCGTGGAGGCCGCTGACCTCATGCGGTTCCGGGCCGCCGAGCTATTCGATATGGGCGAGCCCTGCGGCGCCGAGGCGAACATGGCCTTGCTGCTCGCCGCCAGCGCCTCCTGGGAGGCCGCGAACGCCGCGATGCAGACCTTCGGCGGTTACAGCTACGACGCAGAGTACGACGTAGAGCGCAAGTTCCGCGAGACGCGCCTCTACCAGGTGGCTCCCATCTCCACCAACCTCATCCTCTCCAATATAGGAGAGCACGTGCTCGGTTTGCCGAGGTCGTTTTAAGATGCTGCCGCTAGAAGGCATAACGGTCGTCTCTCTGGAGCAGGCGGTCGCCGCGCCCTTCGCCACCCGCCAGCTCGCCGACCTCGGTGCGCGCGTCATAAAGGTCGAACGCCCCGAAGTGGGGGATTTCGCCCGTGGATACGACAGGACCGTCAGGGGCCTCGCCAGCCACTTCGTCTGGCTCAATCGCTCCAAGGAGTCGTTGACGCTGGACCTCAAGCAGGACGAACCGAAGAAGGTATTGCACCAACTCATCGAGAGGGCCGACATCTTCGTACAGAACCTCGCTCCCGGCGCAACGGGACGGCTCGGTTTCGACGCAAAGACCCTGCGAGAGAGGGACCCGCGTCTGATCGTCTGCGACGTGTCGGGCTACGGCGCCTCAGGCCCGTACCGCGACAAGAAGGCATACGACCTCCTCGTCCAGTGCGAGGCCGGTCTCGTCTCCATCACGGGCACGGAAGAGACCCCCTCGAAGGTAGGGGTATCCATCGCTGACATAGCGTGCGGCATGTACGCCTACTCGGGCATCCTGGCCGCCCTTCTCCGGCGCGAGAGGACCGGCGAGGGCGCAACCCTTGAGGTATCGCTCTTCGAGGCCCTCGCCGAGTGGATGGGCTTCCCCGCTTACTTCACCCTCTACGGCGGAAAAGAACCGCCGAGGACAGGGGCCAGCCACGCCGCGATCGCCCCTTACGGTCCCTTCGAGTGTGGAGATGGGGAGGTGATCTTCCTCGGAATCCAGAACGAGAGGGAGTGGGAGAGATTCTGCGAGGTCGTGCTCGAGCAGCCAACCCTGGCTAAAGACGAACGCTTCGCCGGCAATTCGGAGCGCGTCGAAAACAGGGATGCCCTGCACCAGGAGATCGAAGCCATCCTCAGAGAGCTTTCGTCCGGGGAGGCCATAGAGCGCCTCGAAGGAGCGAAGATAGCCAACGCCCGCATGAGAACCGTCAGGGACTTCCTCGACCATCCCCAGCTCGAAGCCCGCGACCGATGGAGGGAGGTGGGGTCCCCCGTAGGTCCTCTGCGCGCGCTCTTGCCGCCGGCTACCATGGATGGGACGGAGCCGGTTATGGCCCCGATTCCTTCGGTCGGAGAGCACACCAGCCAGATACTTGCCGAGCTCGGCTACGACGATGACACCGTAGCCACCCTACGGCAGTCGGCGGCCATATAAGGCGTCTTGAGATTCTTGTACGGACCAGAATATTGCAGACGGACTGACGCTGCGAGCATCGCGAGAATCTCACCCTCGGCTCCATCAGAACAACGTCCGATGGAAGGCTAGATCCCGGCGACCGGCCGAGTTGACGGGCTCGTACAATCCACTTGAGCACCGCCTGCGATGGACTATCCCTGAAAGGAACCGACGATAGAACTAGGTCTCTACACCTTTGCCGATGTCGGTCCAGGGATCGGCCCTGCACAGCGGCTGCGCAATCTACTCGAAGAGATCGAGCTCGCGGACCAGGTCGGCCTCGAGGTCTTCGGTGTCGGGGAGCACCACCGTCCCGACTACGCCGTCTCGTCGCCAGCCGTCGCGCTGGCCGCAGCGGCGGCGCGTACGAAGGACATCCGCCTGACGAGCGCCGTCACGGTGCTGAGCTCGGACGACCCCGTCCGCGTCTTCCAGGACTTCGCCACGCTCGACCTCATCTCGGGCGGTCGGGCGGAGATCATGGCCGGACGCGGCTCGTTTATCGAGTCTTTCCCGCTGTTCGGCTACGACCTCGGTGACTACGACGAGCTGTTCTCAGAGAAACTGGAGCTGCTGCTCAGGCTGCGCGAGTCCGAGCGCGTCACGTGGTCAGGCGAGCACCGGGCACCGCTCGATAAAGCCGGCGTCTATCCTCGCCCGATCCAGGACCCTTTGCCGGTCTGGATCGCCGTCGGCGGTACGCCTCAGTCGGTCGTGCGCGCCGCGCTGCTCGGGCTGCCGCTGGCGATCGCGATCATCGGCGGCCAGCCCGAGAACTTCGTGCCGCTGGCCGGGCTCTACCGTGAGGCCGCCAGAGAGGCGGGCCACGACGAACTGCCCCTCAGTATCAACTCGCACACGTACGTGGCCGAGACGTCTCAGCGAGCGAGCGACGAGTACTTCCCCACCTACGCCGCGATGATGAACCGGATCGGCCGCGAGCGCGGATGGGGACCGATGGGACGCCGCCAGTTCGAGGCGGGGCGCTCGCCGCGCGGCGCGCTCCTCGTCGGCAGCCCGGAGGAGGTAGTAGAGAAGAT
>CADDZK010000380.1 GCA_902812425.1 Actinomycetota bacterium | reverse complement strand
GGGCCTCCTTGAGGAGTACGTCATCGCCCCCGCGCCAAAGGTAAAGCGCCCCCACCGGCACAGCCCAGAGGACGACGAAGATGCCGAGCAGCCGCAGGTTGCGTAGGACAGACGGCCGTCCGTTGGAGGCGACCCGGTCTATGGCTGACTCCTCCTCAGAGGGGCCGTGAGCGCCACCCCGGAACGCGTCGGGCACCGCGCGGCTCAGCAGCAGTCCGCCTATGGCCGCGGCCAGAACGACCAGCGGAAACGGGACGGAGAAAAAGTACAGGGCTACGAACGCCAGCACCGCGAAGCCGACGAGGACGGCGTGGTTGAGCGTGCGCTTGCCGATGCGAAGGACCGCCTCGACCACGATCGCTATGACGACGGGCTGGACGCCATAGAGCAGGCCGTTTATCGCGGGCACATCGGAGTGAGCCACCGCCAGGTACGAGAGCAAGAGCAACACGAAGATCGACGGTATGACGAAGAAGGAGCCGGCCACAATACCGCCCAGCGTCCCGTGCAGCCGCCAGCCGATGTAGGTGGCGACCTGCTGGGCTTCGGGGCCGGGAAGGAGCATGCAGAAGTTGAGGGTCCTCAGGTACTGCCTCTCGGAGACCCAGCGCTTCTTCTCGACCAGCTCGCGGTGCATGATCGCGATCTGCCCGGCAGGTCCGCCGAAGTTTATGAACCCCAGCTTCACCCAGAACCAGAACGCCTCCCAGAACCCTACCGGCTTGGTCTGCATCTCTGCTCCGACCTCCATTGTATCCATCTCCACCTTCTTCACTCTTTAAGGGGACAATTGCGTAGAGTAACCGCGGTTACTTCAAAGGTCAAGAGGGCGGAGAGGCGACGCTACCCGCCGTGTGCGGCCTCGTAGACGCGGAGTTGTGCTTGCTGGGCGCCGTAGTCGGGGACGGCGAGGTAGAGCCTCCTTGTCTCAGGGACGAACAGCGAGGTGCGGGCTCCCGCTGCGGTGGAGAGTTCGCCTAGTGGCTTGTAGTGGTCGGCGTTTTTCTGCTCGAAGACACCGATGGAGCCGGCGCCGCCCGAGACGTAAATGCGCTGGGCCTGGGCGTCGTAGAAGATGTCGTCGGCGTCGCCTACGGAGTCGAGGCTGCCGATCGTCTTGCCCGTGTCGGTGTCCAGTACGATCAGCTTGGGCGGGCTCCTAGTCCCCACGAACAGGCGGTGATCTGCCTCGTCCAGGGCCATGGGAAAGTTCTCCGAGGCGCCCCGTATGGGCCAGGTCGCGACCACAGAGCCTCTCTTTCGGTCTACAACCTCGACGCGTCCCGAGTCGGGAACGTTGACGAAGATCCGATCGCCGTTCTTCTCGAGCTGGAACGACTCGGGGTGGCCGCTCAGCTTTATGTTCATGACCTTGGTACCCGACTTCAAGTCGAGCACCCCCAGTGCCGCTCCCGAACCTTCCCCGTAGCCGACGTAGGCCCTATCGGTGGTGGGGTCGTAGCGGACGTTGTCCGGGTCCGGGCCGAGGTCCACCTGGAGAAGCCGCTCTAGCGATCGGGCGTCGTAGACGTCGGCGGTGGCTCCTGCGCCGTTGGTGACGATTAGCTTGTGGCTGGCTGGCACGTAGGCCACGCCCTGGGGCTCCTGGAGGCCCTCGATCTGGTCGATCCGCTTGCCGGTCTTCAGGTCCACGATCTCCAGCGTGTTGTTCTCCAGGGCCGCGACGAACAGCCGCCGGTCTGTGAGGTCCGCCGCCAGGTGGTCGATGCGGCCTTCGACCCCGGGGAGTCTTATGGTTTGGACCCGACGGAGCGCCGAAGTCCTGTGTACCCGAGCACCGCACCCGGAGGACGCGCCTATGACCAGCACGGCCACTACCAACAGCGCGGGTACCGCTAGCGTCGCCCTGGTCCGAACACCCGGAAGATCCACCACAAGCCCGAGAGGAAGATGAGGATGAACACGATGTCGTCTAGCGGGTCCCATATGGCCTCCAGGGCCACGTCCAGGATATTGATGTCGGTCACGAAGAACCCCCAGGCGAAAGCCCCGACGATCAGAAACACGAAGGCGATCCAGTCGAGTGTGTTCTGCGGTCGCACCAACCTGCCTTCCTACGAGATTCACACACCGCCATGAGAGTAACCGCGGTTACCGAAAGCGTCAAGCTATGGGCGGCGAAGCGGGCTCTGAAGAGAAAGGGTGCTCGGCGTCGGATCGCGAGCACCCTTTATACGCACCCTTACTCGCCCTCGATCTCCTCGACCCTCTCGGAGACAGCATGTCGGTACTCGGGGTAGACGCTCACATCGCTCAGGAGGGTGAGTCCCCGATCACCTCCCAGGCTCCTCCGCTTCCTGCTTCTTTGGCGAACCTCAAGGACTGCTGTTTGCCTACCAGCTCGCCATCCGCCTTCCGGGAGACCCAGACGGCTATGACCTCGGCCTTTACGTACTCCGCGCCGCTCTCGGGGTCGGTGACCCTGCTGGCTCCCTGGTAGTCGAAGGTGGCTAGCTCCTTCGCGAAGACCTCCGAAGAGGGCGGGGCGGCCTCGCCTGCACGGGCCACCTCCTCGATCCCCTCGGCGTAACCTCCAGCTTGGGACTGCCAGAAGCACTCGGGCACTACCAGCTTTCTGAGACGCCGCTCATACGCTTCTGGATCGGAGCCTGGGTCTCCGTAGGCGCCCAAGACGAACCGCTCGGTGGCCTGCTGCAGCCGGTCCTTCTGGCCCACCGAAAGATCGACGGGCGGGTAGCCGGATGTCTCGCACAGGAACGAGAGGTCTTGGGGCCCGGCGGGAGTCTCGGAGCTCGGTGCTCCGGTCTCATCTCCAGCAGATCCCCACTGCGAGGTGTCCCTGCTGGAGCCGCCGGGCGAGGCGGCGAACATGAGCCCCGAGAGCACTACCAGCGCCCCGATGAGCGCCAGGGTGGCGAGGACGCCCCTGCGGTCGTCTGCCGGGTCATACGTCCGGTTCGACGTAGCCGCCCACCTCCTCTCCCTCTTCACGGTTCTCTTCCCGGCGCTTCCTCCGCGGCTGTCTAGGCAGATCGGACGGCGGCGGACTCTGGAACTCCGGCTCGGAGCCATGACCGTCCTCGCTTCCGCCTCCCCTCGTGCTCACCCGCGGCAGGGGCAGCTTGGGGAGATCGGGCACGGGGGCGCTCGCGATGCGCTCCTCTGCATCGGTGTAGAGGTTGAACCACTCCAGGCGGTGGGCGTAGATGGGCGGTTTGCGCCCGGCGAAGGCGATGATGTGCTCGTGGGCTATCTGCCTGACCTCGTCCGGGGTTATGAGCTCCCTGGGACGCTGTCCGTAGCTCCTCTCCTCCCCGAAGGTGCCCGACACCCGCACGTCCTGGACGCTCGTCTGTCCGCAAAGACGGCTAACGTGGGCTGCGGTGTCGTGGTCCGCGGGACGGTAGTAGATCTGGGTGTGGCAGTTGCTCCTTATGGTCTGGGCCTCCTCGCGGCCGTAGGCTGCCTCCAGTTGTCCGAGGTCCTGCACGTAGATCAGGGCGCTCATCCCCCGCCCGCCGATGGTGCTCACCATCTCGTCCAGGCGCGGTATGGGGGTCCTTCCGGCTTCGTCTAAGGCCAACAGCAGGGGTGTGCCTTCCCCACCAGGGTCGAGGTCGCCGCGGCGGATGAGGCCCGTCACCAGCGAGAGCATCACCACCTGGAATATCTTGCGGGTGTAGTTGAGCTCGCCCTCTCGGAAGATGAGGTAGAGGGTCGAGGGCTTCTTCACCAGGTCGGCGGTCCGGAAATCGCTGCCTCCCGTCATCCGCAGGATGCCGTCCGAGAGCACGGGCTGGAGGCGGGCGGTCATGGTGGACCAGGTCGAAGAGAGGAACCTGTCTACAGAGAAGGTCTGGGACGTGGTCTCCTCCGGCTTGCGGCCTAGGAAGTCGATCAGGGAGCGGCGCACCTCGGGGT
>CADDZK010000379.1 GCA_902812425.1 Actinomycetota bacterium | reverse complement strand
TCCCAAAGCATTCGACAGGACCCGACGTATCAGCAATCGGCTCATCTTCGAACAAGCGTGCTCCATGCCCTCGGTTCGCCATTAACCCCTCCTACTCCAGCACGATCCGTATCTTAGTCGGGTCCTTGCCTTTGGCTAGACCCTCCAGGAACCTCTCGAAGCGCTTCTGCATCTCCGCAGGAGTGACCGGGGACCCTCCCTCAAGGAGCGCAGCTCGCAGTTCTTCGCCCCTTACCGTCACCTTTGTCAAACCCGACAACGCTTCGCTGACAGCGGAGATGAACCCTTGCGTGAGGTGTTCGGGAAGGCTGCGCGACTGGAGGAAGTCCTCGACTAACCCTCGCTGTTCGGATCTGAGAAGGTCCAACTTCTCCCGCGTGGTGGGATCCTCCAGGTTGGCGAGCAGGGTCTCCACCCACTCCTCTTGCATCCGGTCCATTCTCTCTTCGAGTTCTGAGAGCACTGCTTTGGCAGGCACGCGAGCCTTTTCGAGCACGGGTTTGAAGTTGCACTCGCGGCAGACAGGAGAGGTTTCCAGCTGCTTCGTGGTGAGGGTGTAGCAGGTCTTCAGGTCAGCCAGAGCACTCCGCAGGTCGTCGAGTTGCTGGACCGGCATCAGGTCTATAACCGAGAGGGCCTGCAAGCGCTTCAGGCGCTCGTCGCTATGTGCCAACTCCTGCCTGTGCCGGTCGTCATTTAGGCCGAGACGTGCCTGGGTGTGCATCCTCATGTAGGCATTCATGTACTCGGTCTTAAGTGCGCCGAGCTTCCGAAGGAGTTCAAGGCGCGTGCTGGCGTCTGGGGGTTGTCCGTCGAGCTGGTCGAACGCCACTTTGCGCACGCTTTCGATCTCCGCCACTAGTGGGTGATCCTCCGGTAGCACGGTCTCCGCGGTGGAGAGGTAACTTGCGGGCGCCCCTAATTCGGAGAGAAGTTCCCGCAGGTCTTCGATCCCCCGCAGATCCTCGATGCCCGCTCTATGCGACTCGATCTCACTCGCGACGTAGCGCAGATTCTTGAGTTTGGCCGGAGTAGAGTATACTTGCATCGCCTCAAGGAACTGTCTCGTTCGATCCAGGCTGCTCGCGTACTTCTCTCGCTCTGGATCGGAGAGCAACTCGCGGCCCCAGAACGACAGGCCCACCTGCACATGGTGCCGCGCCTGCGCCAGCCTCTGGACGAGTTTGGCTGCCTCGCTTTGGAGGCGCCCCACTGGCTCTCCCTTGCCAAGGGTCACCTCGGTGGCCATCCCGGGAGGGAGATCGACCAGCCCGAACAGCGCCTTGAGCGCAGCCACGTTCCACTCCCTGGGCGGCTCTACGTGCTTGAAGGTCACGAGGTCTTCGATGGAGGTGTTAGCGAGGAAGTCGAGGTTGCTAGCGTCGAACTTCTTCCCGCGGATAGCCAGAACCAGATCTCCAGAGTAGACCAGAGCCGCCAGCAGGACGACGACCCACTCCGGCTCCAGCCTGTACCTCTCTGGGGCGAGGTACTCGCCGGTGGGGACTTCCTGGATGAGCTCGCTGCGGTTCGTCACCTGCCCGGAGCCCTTCTTGGAGAGCATGTTCAGGATGTGCCGAGCGTACCTGGAGCGCCCGGGTTCGAGCCTCTCGCCGTCCAAGAGCTCAAGCGCCTCAAGCACTGCAGTCCCTTGCCTGGTCTTGGCGCTACCCGCGATCCAGCGCAACGCGTCGCGGGCCGCCTGCGGACGGTTCGAGCCGGTGATGAGGACGGAGAACTTCGGGTACTCGGGGGCGAGATCCTCAAAGTGGGCGGCGAGGCAAGCCGAGGCCACGTTATTGACGGTGTCGCGTACGTTGGTCGCGGCTACCGAACGCCTGCCCACAACCCACTCGAGGAGTGGTCTGGATCTCCCCTGGTACGTCACCTCGAAGGTCGTGGCGAGGTGCTCCTGGAGCCAACCTACGAGTTTGCGGTGGGACCCGGAAGCCTTCTGCTCGTACAGCGACCTCGACTGTCCGGAAGAGGTCGCGCCGAGATCGAGGGCCGCCGCGTACCTGGCGAGTGTCTCGTTGAAGGCGTCGTCGGCCCCGCTGAGACGAAAGAAGACCTCGTCGGGGTTCTTCTCGTCTCTGAATGAGAGGCCACCGTAGGGTTGCAGGAAGTAGATATAGAACTCCCGCGGCGGTTGGGCGGTAGATCTTTCGTTGGGAGAGCCGAAGAAGAGGTAGCCTGATCGAGAGACGCGGCGCTCCTGCCATTCGAGCTCGTGAGGCCAGATCCTGTAACCTGTCACCACAGTCTGGTCGGTGAGCTCCATGGCTCGCTTGAGCGCCTCGTAGTAGTAGCGGTTCAGCGCGTCCGGCTCCAGGGCCTCCGCCCTCTTGTCGATCTGGGCGTCGTAGTCCACGTCTTTCTTGAGGTCCAGATAGTACTGCTCCGTGTCTTCGGCCCGCGAGATGAACTGGCCATTCACGGTTCGCACTATCTCTCGCAGGACGGTCTCCACCAGGGTCCGGAGGTCGTCAGCCGGGTCCCCCCCCAGCTCTTCGATGCCCGGCTGGTACAAGCAGAGCGTGTCCCGGAGTTCTTCGGGCGTGGGGCCGATGGGCGCGTAGACGTCGCCCGTCGTGAGCCGGTGGACCGCCAGAGCGGAGATCACCCTGAGCGCCATCGGCTTGTACGCCGGGCGCCCGAACGCCTGCCGCACCCGCGCCTCCAGCACGTCTGTGACCCTCACGACCTCTGCCACGTCGGGTATGGCCTTGTACGCCGGGTTCTCGCGCAGCACCCTCCAGTAATCGTCGTATCCGATGAGGCCTGGTCTGTCGTCCGGGACCTCGTCATCCAGTATGCGTCTCATCGCTAACGAGAGCGTCTTGAGTATCTCCCGCTTCTCGACCACAGTGATCCGCTCGAAGGTGTCCACGTAGTCAGGGTGGATAGGAAAGAGGCTGACGAACTCCTCCATCCTCTCGTTCATGTCCCCGTAGAACCTCGTGAACGGAGTGAGGTACTCGCGTACCATGGCCTGCTGCTCCTGAGTCTTCTTCAGCAGGCGCTCTGCCACCACGAACTTCACGTCTCTGCGGGCGATGAGGACCTGCTCGAAGCGGTCCTTGACGCGGCGGAGGATGTCCGCGACGAACTGGAACCTCGGGCTGTCGAAGATCGCCTCCTGCACACCAGCTATGAACCGGAAGCGGAGGTCCTTGCAGACCTCACCAATCTCCCGCAAGAAATTCAGGTCGAGGATGAGCTCCTGGTCTCTACGGCCTCTGAGGTAGTCGAGAAGCTCGTCGACTACCAAGAGTAGACCCTGGTTAGGATACCTTTCGTGGAAGGCGGCCATCATGTCCTCGAAGGCGCCCTTGTGGTTTGGTATCGCGTCCCGAGGAGGAAAGCGGTAGTCGACGCCCCAACCAGAGAGGGCTTCTTCCAATTGGGAGCACACGAACTCCCTGAAGTCCATCGTGACTGCCCCTATCTCGGTGCGGACTACCTTGAACCCGCCCGCTATCTCGGTCGCCTTTTTAGCCACACGCGAGTTCGTGAGCGCGTTCACGAGTTCGGCATGCTCGGCTATGGCAGAGATCACCGACATTAGGTGGGATTTGCCTGTGCCGTAGTTGCCGACTACGAGAAGGCCCTTGTTGTCTACTGGATGCTCAAACTGAAGCTGCGGGAAGACCACGTTCGAGAGCCTCTCGGTCATCTCCTCGGAGATGACGTAAGTGGCCACGAGTTCTTTCGCTTCCGAGATGTCGTCAGCGTGCCGAAGTTGGATGACGGACTCGATCGGATCGAACTGGATGATGTCTCTATACCTCAAAGGCTACCCCATAACAGTGTGCTTCTCGCTTGTCGCCTTTATCTTAGGATGCCTCGCTGGTCACCACGATCAGCCCCGCCAGATCCGCAGCTGGGTAGGAACGGTACTCGGGATGCCCGTGGTCCC
>CADDZK010000378.1 GCA_902812425.1 Actinomycetota bacterium | reverse complement strand
CGTGCTCAGCGTGCGTGATGGGAAGGTCACGAGGTTCCAGGAATATGCGGACACCGCCGCCCTTGCCGATGCTTTTCGCGAAGGCTGAAATAGCCGAGTAGAGTCCCCTCTAATCGCGAGTATGTCTTAGCTGGAGCTTAGAGCCGCCTCGGTCCTTCTTGTTGGTCCTATTCACCCAAGTGCCTAGAAGGTGTCTTGTCGCAGGTTCTCGTGAAGGGATTAGTATAACCCTGCTGCTCAGCATCGCTGGTGAGCGTCTTTCGGAGGCCGGGTGCCATACTAACGACCACAAGATGTAGGTGCGCCAAATAAACATGCGCTCTTGTGGAAAGCGCTAACCCCTGAGCACCCGCCCGAAACGCACTTCCCGATCGCTGCCGCCATCTAATAAAGCATGGAAGACCAGCGCTGGAGATTTAGTAGTTCGTAATTGGTACCCCGATCCTGAGCCGATATAATCCCTCTCCGTGGGCATCAGGGACTTTATACAGTACCTCAAGGAGCACCAGGATCGGCTGAAGAAGAGTACCGGGCTCTCGGAGGCGGAGCGCGAGGAGACCCTGAGGGAGGCCGAGACGATGGTCGGTATGGCGGACGCTGCCATCAGGGAGCTCGAGTCCGTACTCGCAAACCGGCGGGTCAACCTCCCCGAAGAGCACGCTGTACGCTTCGCCCAGGACGTCTTCCTCTACCTCAAGGAGGAAGAAGAGAAGGTCAAGGAAGCGCTCCGCGAGGCGGCCTCCAGGGACGCCGCAGGCAGCTAGCGCAGCCGCTTTACGAGCACCACGCGGGTCTGGGTGAGTTCGTGCCCGTCGAGGAACGTGTCCAGCACGCGTTCGAGGTCCCTCAGCCGGCGCTCTTCTATCTCGGGGTGTTCGATGGAGATCCTGAAGACTTCTTCGTCGTGATGTGACTCTATCGCCAGGACGCCTTCCCGCACGGAGAGCAGAACGTCCGTGAGGACGGCCTCTGCGGCGACGGCAAGGTCGTTCAGCCTCCCGCCACCGAGACCCGCGATGGCGCCCCTCCAGGCGATGAAGTGGCGAGCCTCGCCGACGCGCGCGAGGTCAGCGGGCACCTCTCTCCTGTTGGTTGCGGCGTCCACGCCCAGAGGGTACAACGTACAATCCCTTCGTATAGACTCTGTAGCGAACGACGCGCTCCGGGCGCCTACAGGAGGTTCTGGTACGTTGAATTGGAGATCCAGAGCGTGCTGCGCCTTGCTGGCCGCCGCGCTCGGCATGGCACTGCTTGCGGGTTGCTCGCAGGGCCAGCCCAGCTCGCACGAGAACAATGCTGCGGCCAAGGCCTCGCCACAGGCTACGCCCCAGACGTCGCCTCAGGAGGCTTCGTCGCAATCTTCCTCGCGCATACCGGCTGACGAGCCGGTCGCGCAGGTCGCCTCGAAGGTGGGACCCAGCGTCGTGCAGGTCAACGTCAGGGCCGTGCAGCGCACACCCCTTGGTACCCAGCGGGGCGAGGGGATAGGAAGCGGTGTGATCTACCGCTCAGACGGCTACATCATCACCAACAACCACGTCGTCGAAGGGGCGACCGCCGTGAACGTGGCCTTCGCCGACGGCACGACCGAGAAGGCGGACGTCGTCGGCGCCGACCCGAACACGGAGATCGCGGTGATCAAAGTCGACCGCGATAACCTGCCCGCGGCCACCTTCAACACGAAGGAGACCCCCATCGTCGGCCAGCTAGCCGTCGCCATCGGTAGCCCTTCTGGCTTCGAGTCCACGGTAACCTCGGGCGTGGTCAGCGGCGTCGGTCGCGAGTTCCCCCCCGAGCTTACCGGCGGCGGCCCAGAAGCGAAGGCGCTGGTAGACCTGATCCAGACCGACGCGGCCATCTCACCCGGCAACTCCGGCGGCGCCCTGGCGAACCGCGACGGCCAGGTCATAGGCATAAACGTAGCCTACCTGCCGCCGGGACAGACAGGGGCCGAGAACCTCGGCTTCGCCATCCCCTCCGACACGGCCGTCTCCGTGGCGAACCAGCTGATCAACACGGGCAAGGTCTCGACCGCCTACCTCGGTGTCCTGACGACCGACCTGAGCCCCGAGGACGCCGACCGCTTCGACCTGCCCGTGGACTCAGGCGCGCTGGTCGAGCAGGTAGTGCCTGGGAGCCCAGCGGATGAAGCCGGGGTGCTCAAGGGTGACATAATCACTGCTCTCGGCGACGCCAAGGTCGAGAGCTACGGCGACCTCCTCGGCGCCCTCCGCGACTATAAACCCGGAGATACCACACAGCTGACCGTCTTCCGCGACGGCGAAGAGAAGAAGCTCGAAGTGACGCTCGGCGAGAAGTCGGGGTAAGGAGGACCATCAGGCCTTCGCGGTCCTCACCGTCGGCGATGGGAGGATCGAGCTGATCTCACCCACGGAGCACTCGCTCCTCTGGGAGTTCGGCCCCACAATCGTCGCCGAGGCCCCGAACCTGATGCGCATCCTCGGCGCCGCCCAGGTCGTCTCCGGCCTCTGGTCCGCACTGCGACAGTACCGCGAGGGGTAGCCAGCAAGCGGTCGCGAGGTCCGCCCGGCGATAGAATAATGTCATGGACCATCACGAACACGGGACCGGCGCGCGCGAAGGGAACCGCCGCGCGCTCGCGGTCGTGCTCGCCCTGACCGCGGGCTTCACGGTGGTCGAGATCATCGGCGGCCTCCTCACGGGGAGCCTCGCCCTGCTCGCCGACGCGGGGCACATGCTCTCGGATAACCTCTCGCTCGGGCTCGCCCTCTTCGCCGCGTGGCTCGCAGGGAGACCGGCGACCCCCGAGAAGAGCTTCGGCTACAGGCGGGCCGAGATCCTCGCCGCCCTCGCGAACGGCGTGACGCTGGTGGCGATCTCGATCTGGGTCTTCATCGAGGCCTACTCTCGCCTCGAAGACCCGACGCGGGTCCTCGGCACACCGATGCTGGCCGTCGCCACGCTCGGGCTCCTAGTCAACGTCGCCGGTGCTACCGTCCTCTACAGATCAGGCGGAGAGAACCTGAACGTGGAGGGCGCCATGCGCCACGTCGTGGCCGACGCCCTCGGCTCGGTCGGCGCGATGGCCGCCGCCGCCGTAATCATCCTCACCGGCTGGCGATACGCCGACCCCCTGATCAGCGTAGCCATAGGGCTCCTGATCCTGGGCAGCTCGTGGAAGCTCCTCAGAGACTCGACGAACATCTTGCTCGAAGCGACGCCCCGCGGCCTGAGCGCCGAGGAAGTGGGCCGGAAGATGGCAGCAGCCGACGGCGTCGTCGAGGTCCACGACCTCCACATCTGGACCATCACCTCGGGCTTCCCAGCCCTATCAGCCCACGTCCTCGTCGGCCAGAGCGAGGACTGCCACGCCCGCCGCCGTGAACTGGAAAACCTCCTGGCCCACGAGTACGGCATCTCCCACACGACCCTCCAGGTTGACCACGCGGGCGACCATCACGCCTCCCTCCAGACCCTCCGCTTCCCCTCTCACCTCGACGACTGACTCCAACTTGCACCAACGCATCAATACGCGTTAGAATGACTGATATGAGCGACGACCGCTGTGATCTTCTATGTCTGGACGCCCCGCGCGCCGAGGCGATACGTGAGGAGCTGCTGGATGTCGAGGCTGCAGGGGAGGCCGCCGAGCGTGCGAGGATGTTCTCTGACCCGACGCGGCTCGTGCTCGCTGCGGCGCTAGGCGAGGGTGGGGAGCTATGCGTGTGCGACCTGGCCTGGATCTCCTCCCGCGCCCAGAACCTCGTCTCCCACCACCTGAGGCTGCTCCGCTCACACCGGCTGGTCACATCACGGAGGGACGGGAAGCTCGTCATGTACTCGCTCACGGAGGAGGGACACTCACTCCTGCGGGCCGTGTTGGGTGAAGAGGCGAAGGTGACCTCGTGAGCGGCCAGACCCTCCAGTTGTCGCGCAGGCCGCCG
>CADDZK010000377.1 GCA_902812425.1 Actinomycetota bacterium | reverse complement strand
CCCTTCGGCGAGGCGAGCGAACTTGGAGGCCACTTCTTCAGTTATGGCCTCCCTCGTCCTCCCAGGCTTTAAGGAATCGGGGTTCGCAAAGAGCGCGGTGAGTACACGGAGTGCCTCACGACCCTCCGGTCCGGCCGATCCGATCTCCTCGTTCGTGAAGGCGTAAACCTTCGAGGCCATGTTCTCGAAGTTAGTGTGGACCTCGAAGCGGTCCATATCCGACACAACCGAGAGCGGCGGATTCTCCAGGTCCTCCCTGTAGAGCTGAAGCTGCGAGTACGCCGCAACGAGGTCCTTGTGCGGGCCCTTGTACTCCCAGGCGAAGTGCCCACGGTACCACACGTCGGCGAAGCCTTTCGGTCCGCCCTGGGCCGCGCCTCCGCGCACCACGCGCTTCTCGAAGGTGAAAAACTCGCCCGTTTTGTCCAATTCTGCCGGCGTAGGGTGCCCAACGAGGGCGCATACGTCTATAAAATGCTCCTGGGCACCAGCACGCTCTTTGAGCAAGGCGTCAGCCCACTTGGCAGAGAACTCCTGCGGCGTCATGCGCGGCTTGCCTGGCTTTGGCATGCTCACGCTCCGAATCTCACCCTCAAGCTTGGGCGAACAGCAAGTGCCCCGAAACCAGTGGCACCTATATTGCGCAACTCACACACTCCTCTCCCGATCACTGTTATTGAGAAGATGCAACCCATATTTTATTTTGATGCTCCTGGGGCCCGCATGCAAGGAACACTGTACTAGGGATGCGTGACTTCGAAGGGTGAACCGCCATTGCCTCCCGCAGCGCTCATCCTGAAATCCAGCGCGATAGAGTAGTGCGATCAAATGCACATGCGAAACGTGCTAAAGACAACTACACTTGTCTGACGTATACGGAAAACGCGAACTTCGCAGAAAGGGGCACGATGCGAACTTCGCCCGTTCACCGTTCCATGAAACTCGCTTTGGCATATATCACCCCGCGCAACACCAGGCACTTGTCAAGGTAATGCCGGCACTCATTAAGGCGGCCTGAGAGAAGTTGCCCTCTCCTAACGGCATCACATATGCGAGAGGTTCTGCTCTCGGGTGGCTCCATAGGCTGCTTCCTTCCATCGCTCAATTGCAACGCTGCATTACTTCCCAGGGGACCGACGGCTCACATTTCGAACAAGTCGAGGGCTTCTCCTCCGCTCCGTTCTGGGAAGCTAGGCCCTTCGCGCTCCACTCTGAAGGTGAACCAACTCGCAGGATAAGGCCCGGCGTCAAAGTACCCACCAAACGCATGAATCGGGCTTGTTATCATTAGCACATCTTCGTGTATGTAATGCCGGCCCCGTGTTCCCTTGCACCAGTAGGGGTTTATAGGCTCCTCCCACGCATCCGGCGGAGGCTCATCAAGCTCGGGACCGTCAATGATCAGCACTTCGCGAGTGTTGAACAAGGGCTTTGCTCCGGTTAGACGGGGCCGATCCTCCGGGAAAATCTCTACCCTCCAAGACTCGTAAACGCGGTCGCCTACGGTGCCGCCTCCATAGGGGTTGAAATCTACGCGTTTCCCCAAGACCACCGTACAGCCCGTGACCATCCACCACCATAGCGAGAAGGTGAGGGCGAGATCTTCTTTGTTGTAGGTTATGACCTCCTCTCTGCGCCCCTCCCGCCACATCTTAGGTATCGACCGTCCACTTATTGTCTTGCTCCGCCCCAGGTTCCTTTGCGCCAGGTTATCGAGCGAGAGCCCTTGCAAGGAGTTGTCGGTCCCCCCCAACTCCAGCGGCTCCGTGGATCGCTTTTCGTGGAGGAAGGTCAGAGTATCCACGGTCTTCTCGACTACTCCCTCAAGGGAGATTTGGGACCGCAGAACCTCGTCGTAATCGAACCGAAGGATGTTGTGACCGAGCACTATGCCTTTGAAGCTCCTCAAGAGCTTCTCAAGTTCCCCAAGTTCGTCGGGGAAGAAGCATCGGTGCACGCCCGGGTGGTAGCGCCTACCACTCAGATCGTAGATCAAGGTCCCAACGAACGCGAGGGGTGGTTTCGCAGGACGCCTGACCAGCTTCGATGTCTCAAGGTCCAGAACACACACTTTCTTGGGAAGGTAGTCCAGTGCCATAGCTTCTATCCTCTAATGTCTTGTACAAAGCCGCTAATAGAGCTCGCCTATTCTGCGGAGGACTAAAGGAGGAGCCCCTTGGGGCTCCTCGCTAAACCGTGCGCACCAAGCGTATGGGCTCGGGCTGAGGAGCGCCTACTCGACCATAAGTAGCTTGCACGGCGTCGGATCGACGGCGACCATCAAGGGCCGCGACAGGTTCGAGAAGGAGACCACGGCCTGCCCAGGCGCCAGGTTGGGCAGAGTGCTCCACAAGCTATCGTCAACGCCGCCAATCGACCTCCGGAGCCGACTGACTACGTTGGAGTCCCCGATCTTGTGCAGAACCCAGTTGTTGATCAGTCCGAGGACCTCGTCCGGGAGGTGCTGTGGGAGCTGGGTCACGAAGACTAGCCCCAGCCACCTCTTACGGCCTCTCCGGGCTATGCGCGCTACCTGCTCGAAGAGCACCGGCATGCTCCTGATCCGTTGCGCAGACAAGAATTCGTGGGCCTCCTCTATAAAGATCATGGTAGGGGTCGGCCGCTTGTTGGCCTTCCTCGCTACCTGATAGTTGCTGTCTTGTTGCCGCTGAACACCCTTGAGGATCTGGGCTATGACCATGTTCCTGACCTCGGTCGACTCCATATCGCTCAGGTCGATAATGGTCACGCGTCCGGGCTGGAGCATAGCTCGGTAATCGACACTATTGGCTTTCCGGTTGTCGAAGACGTTGAGCTTATGCAAGCGCCACAACTTGCCCATGAGGACGCGCCAGCTGGCGGCGCTGTCGGTCTGAACCGAAGCGACGCGTCCGTCGAAACGATCCCGGTTATTCTTGAAGACGTCGTTGAAGATGCGGGGCTCGCCTTCGGTGCCCATCACTCTATGCAGGATGGCCCCGCCAACGTCCAGCAGGTGGGAGAGGGTCATCCTCGGGTACCCGGTCTCGAGTTCGTCGAGCTCGAGCGCAGCACGCTCTTCGGCGCGATTGCCGCGTTGGGGGTAGATGCCCAAGTCCGCTAGCAGCCGCTTGCAGGCCTCGTACGCTTGGAAGAAGCGGGTTTCCTGCGCGTCGGTGAACCCGAGTATCTCCTTAAAAGCGTACGGCGACAGCTCGGCGAAGTCCAGCCTGAACTGTCTGACGTCTGGATGGGCCGGGTTGGCCGTTTCCTTGCCAACAAGGTGGTAGACGTGAGTATCGGCTACTCCTTCCGGCTCGAGCCCTCTCCGCTTCAGCGCCAACTTCATCTGCTCGTCGTCAGTGGCCTGGTGGATGGCGGTGTACTCGCCTTCCGTGTCGAACAGTACTACCGCTGCTTTAACCTTCTGCAGCTGTGCGACCTGTCCCGAGACTGTGGTGGATTTGCCGCCGCCAGTAGTCCCGAGTATTCCGACATGACGAGGAAAGACCGCTTTGCTGTTGGCAGGGATGCATACCTCTATGTCTTCGTGGCCATCGGCTACCCCGAGCTTCACGTTCCCTCCGGTGCCAAGCACGTGCGCGGTTTCGGGGCCGTCGAGGACGAAGACTGGGCTGTTGGGCAGGGGTCGCCGGCGGGGCGGCACCACTGCTCCGTCTCCCAGCTCCTCGCCAATGATTTCGACCTGCACCCTGCCGTGGTGCCTCGGCTGCAACACGACGCCGCGCACGGTCACAGAGACGAGGATCGGGGAGTCGGCCCTCAGGCCATCGGGCTCGGCGAACGGACCCTTCACAACGGCGCCGAGGTAAGAGCGTCCGTCGTCGATGCTCTTGATCCTCACGAGCGACTGACGAGGCACGTCCTCTATGTTCTCCTTGGGCATCAGGACTGTGACCGTGCCGTCCTCGCTGTAGGGCGTGTCGAACATCG
>CADDZK010000376.1 GCA_902812425.1 Actinomycetota bacterium | reverse complement strand
GACCGTTGGCCGCCTGCAGTACATCGTAGTCCTGGGCGGCCATGACCTTGTGGTATTCGAGGACGTAGCCCCGCTTTCTCACCATCTCGTCTATGTATGCCTGTTTCTCTTCCCGGGTCGCCATGCTTCCTCCCTCGTGTCTTTGGCCTTTGAGCCTACGGGTTCCCTTCCAACTCTTTGAGTATCGGCAGCAGGTATTCTCTGAACCGCGGGTAGTTCTCCGCCATTGGGAAATGCCCTATGCCCCGCATCCTCGTGAACTTCGCGCCGGGTATGGCCGCCGCGGTTGCGGCGGTCTCCTCTGGCGAGCAGGCGTGGTCGTACTCCCCGGTCAGGAGGTAGACCGGGCCGGCAGTGGTGTCTATTTTCTCCTCCCGTCCGCGGAGGTCCCAGTCGACGCTGTAGAAGTAGGTGTCGCCACGGTAGACGCCAGGGCCGCCCTGGGCGTAGGTCCACCACACCTCCCGGCGAGCCGCCTCCGGGCTCTGGGGCGCCATGAGGCCGTAGGTCCAGGAGGCGGCGACTACCGAGCCGTCCATGTCGGGCCTCACCGTCCAGTCCGAGAAGCGGCCCTCTATCTTGCTCGCGGCCTCCAGGCCGATCACGGCGCCTACCTCCGCGGCGTGCCTGCGCGCCAGCTCGAGCACAATGGCGCCGCCCATGGAGCACCCGAGCACCACAGGCCGCTCTAGTTCCAGGGTCCGCACAAAGGCCATCACCGTACGTGTGTAGGCTTCGGTCGTAAGCAGGTACTCCCTCTCCCACCAACCGGCAGGCGGCGTCGACCTCCCGTGGTAGGGCATGTCGAAGGCGAGTACGCACCATCTCTCCGTTATCTCAGCGTCGCAGAGCAGGTGCCGCCACTGGCGCGAATCGGAACCCGCCGTGTGAAGGCACAGAAGAGGCCGGCCCTCCCCGGCCTCCTCGAAGTAGACGCGGTTGCGGACGCCTGAGACCTCCAGGTAGGCGTACCGGCCCGTGATCGGATCGAACTCAGGCACGGCTACCTAGGAACTGCGCGAGGCGGAATAGTCTGCTCAAAGATCGCAGGTGGCGCACGAACACCGTCCGGTCGCCCTCTATGGAAAATGACGGTACGCGACCGTTCATCGCGAGCAGGTCATTGTAGAAAGGAGGAGGCTCCGGCTGCAAGAAGGTCAGCCAGTCCTCTCTTTTGCCGCGCAGCGTTACGCTCCAGGAATAGCCCATGTCAGGGTCCGGGGCGACCTCGGAGATACGGCCCTCTCGCAGGCGCAGCAGTATCGTCTCCTCGCCGGCCACCAGGGCCAGATCCAGGGTGCACCATCGCCCTATCACCGCCATCTCGGCATCCGCCGCAACTGCCTCACTCAGAGCCTCGAACCAGCTCCCCTCCGGGAATGACGGCGTCACGACTCCTTCCTTCCGGCGAGTTCCTCGAGGAAGGCGTAGATCGCCGTATGGCCCTCTGCACCGTATCCCCGCGCGCCGGCGGCCTGCCAGATCTGTCCCAGCGTGGAGCCCACGAACATCGGCAGTCCCAGCTCTCCAGCGGTTTCGAGGGCGATCTTGAGGTCTTTGACCATGAGCCCGAGGGCGAAACCGTCGTCAAAGGACCCGTCCAGCACATAGCGGGGCAGCTTCACCTCCGTTGAGTAGCTGCGCCCGTTGCTCGCGTTTATCACCTCCACGAACGTTTCGGGGGAGATACCGGCTTTCTGGGCCAGGATCAGGGCCTCCGCGGCGCTGGCGAGAGTGGTCGCCGAGAGCAGGTTGTTGAGCGACTTGAGCAGGTGCCCGGACCCGTGGTCGCCCACGTAGAAGATCTTGCCGCCGAACGCCTCGAGGATCGGGGAGCACCGCTCGAAGACCTCCCGCTTGCCACCAACCATCACCGATAGAGTTCCCTCCTTGGCCCGCAGCACGCCGCCGCTCACCGGGGCGTCGAGCATGTCTGCGCCTTTCTCTTCGAGCTTCTTCGCAATGACTCGCGTCGAGGATGGTCTCGAGCTCGACGTGTCGATGAGGACCTTGCCGGCGGAGAGTCCCTCCACCAAGCCGCCTTTGCCGAGGACGACCTCTTCCACGGCGGTCGAGTTTGGGAGGGAGAGCAACACGGTGTCGGCGCCCGCGGCAAGCTCCTTCAGATCCCAGACCGGCTCGGCAGGGGTGCCCTCGAGCTTGGAGACGGCCTCCTCTCTCGCGTCGTGGACCAGCACTTTGTATCCCGCGCGCAGGAGGTGCCTTACCACGGGATCACCTATATTGCCGAGCCCGACACAACCCAGCGTTGGCATCATAGTTCCTCTCCCATGGTATTGCGAGTGGTAGAGCGGCCCCTTTCGACCGAGGCTGCTGTAGGATCGAAGAGACAGCCGAGATCTCGTACGGTGGCCTCCAGAGCCGGGGGGGCTTGATCGAAAGACGGGGGCCCGTCTTCTCGTCTGATCAGCACTCCCGAGATCCCGGCACGATGAGCCCCCACGATATCCGATTTCAGCGAATCTCCGATCATGACGGTGCGACCGCGTTCAGCGTCAAGGTTTCTGAGCGCGCTATCGAACATCGCGGCGAAGGGCTTGCCGATTACCACGGGGTTCTGGTCCGTAGTAACCCGTAGTGCTTCCACAATAGCGCCGGTGCCCGGCAGCGGACCCTTCCGAGAGGGGAACGAGGCGTCCGCGTTGGTTGCCACAAAACGCGCGCCTTCGAACACGTGCCGGGAGGCCTGCCGGAGGTGGGTGTACGAGACATGTTCGTCGCAACCGACCACCACCGCCTCACAAGATCCCCTATCGATGACCTCCACCCCTCTCGCCTCGATCTCCGACGCAAGGCCCCGGCTGCCTATCACGTAGGCGGACCTTAGAGCCTCTTGAGCCAGATAGTTCGCCGTGGCCCACCCAGAGGTAACCAGCTCCTCAGGGTCCACCTCCACCCCCATACCGACAAGATGTCGGCGGAGTTGCTCTCGCGTCGGGCGGGGATCGTTGGTAAGGAAGCGAACCTCTTTACCGGCCTTTCTGAGCTGGTTCAGGGCCTCCCTGGACCCCGCGACCAGCTCGTCGCCCAAATAGACCACTCCGTCGAGGTCTAACAGAAAAGCATCAAACCGCTCCGACAGCACCTAAAGCCTCCGTTGTCGTCATTCAGCCACCTAACCAATATATCCCCTTCGCTAGGAGAAAGCCTGGGTGCCCGTAATCTCACGTCCCACGACCAGCGACAGGACGGTATCGGTGCCATCGTAAGTGTAAACGGCCTGCATGTCGGCTAGGTGCCTCGCGACGTGGTACTCGAGCAGGATCCCGTTACCCCCAAGTATGTCCCGCGCGTCCGCCGCCACTCCGTAAGCCCTCTTGGCGTTGTGCATCTTGGCCAGGGAGGCTGCCCCGATCGTCATCCTGCCCTCCGCTCGGAGCTGGCTAAGTCGGAAACAGAGCGTCTGCATGGCTGTGATGTCCGCGAGCATGTTAGCGAGCTTGCTCTGAACCAGCTGGAAAGACGCAATGGGCTTGCCGAACTGTTTCCGCTCCTTGGCGTACGCGAGGGCCGACTCGTAGGCTGACATCGCATGCCCCACAGCTTCCCAGGCCACGTTGTGGCGCGTCGGCGTCAGTACCCTTACGGCATCCCCGAAGCCTTTCGAGTTCGCCAGCCGGTTCTCCGCAGGTACCCGCACGCCTTCGAGCCTGATATCTGTGTTGAGCACGGTGCGTTGGGAGGTCTTGCCGGTGGTCACCATAACTTCGAAACCAGGCGTGTCTCTCTCGACCAAGGAGGCGGCCACTTTGTCGCTTTCATCGCGCGCCCAAACCACGGTAACGTCGGCGAAGGGCGGGACCGGAGCCGGTGGCGCCGAGGACTTCGGAAGCGTACAGATGAAAGTGAGGCAGTGTACACCGGCGCTGGCCAGCGCCGGTGTACACTGCCTCACTTTCATCTGTACGCTTCCGAAGTCCTCGG
>CADDZK010000375.1 GCA_902812425.1 Actinomycetota bacterium | reverse complement strand
TATCGTCGCCCCAGTTGATCGACGGCTTGGGGGAGTTCTCGTAGAAGATGCCGTGGCGTCCGTTGTCCTCCACAACGTTGTCATGCACCCAGAACCCGTTTGGCTGCGTGGCCTCACTCTGGCACCCAACGTCGCACCACACTCCGTTGCCGGGGTTGTCGTGGACGTAGGAGTGGGCGACCTCGCAGGCGTAGTTGCACTTGATACCGGCTACCGTCCCGTCGAAGTGGGCGGGGTCTGTGCCGTTGCCGTAGACCTCGGAGTTCAGGACGCGGCCTCGGTACTGGCCTATCCCTGATGCTGGCGCTCCGTGAACGACGACGTGGTCCATGGTAAAGGTCCCGTCACCGCTCAGGCCGCCTACCGCCTTCTGAGTCAGGGTCGCGTCGATATCGAGCCAGGCGATCGAGGCGTTCCCGGTCGCCGCTTTGAAGAGGGTCGTCATGCCCGAGATGCCCTTGACGTTCACAACCGGGTGAGGCACGTTGGCCGGCCCGAGCGTGGTGACGGTGCCAGCCTCGCCGGTTAAGGTCTGGCCGCTTTTCATGGTGATCGGCTGGCTCGCGGTGTAGCTTCCGGCCTTCACCTGGATCGCCGCCCCCGAAGGCGCGGCGTTAGCCTTCGCGTCGAGGTCGTCGCCGGGGGAGATGGTCACCACGGTTGCAGCCTGAGAACTGACGGTGAGCGTGTAGACGACGAGAATCACCAGTGCAACGGCTATGAGTGCCCCTGCGAGCATTGCGAATAAGACGACTCTAGGTCGCACGGTATTGTCCTTACTCTTCACCTACGTAGTCCTCTCTTTATCTTCAGGCTTGGCTCTAGGCTCCTCTAGCGGAGCTTGGCCGCGGTCTACCGGGCCCGCGTAGGACGCAGGCAGCGGCGAGAAGGCACGGCGGCAGTTGGGGTGCTCGATCTTGTGTGCGAGTGCATAGAGGATCGTCCACACCTGCCCATTCGCCTGCGTGCAAGGCTCGTCCGTGTCCATCCCGTGGCCGTCGCTCACCCTGACGTACCTCGCCCCGAGCTGCGCTGCCGTGATGAGAGATCCCGTGTTCTCGCTCTCTGCGAGGTAGGTCCTGAGGAGCATCCGGCTGTAGGCTCCGGGATCCCACTTTCGCCCCGCCCTATCGGTGAAGACGATGCCTCTCTGGGCGAGCTCTTGCTCCATGTCGAGGACCACAGCATCGAGGTCCGCCCCACTCCCTGCCGTCAGAGTCTCCAGGTTGCGCCTCGTGATCTCCCTCAGCTTCTTCTTCGCATCGCGGCTCACCTGCTCGGTTGCGCCGGCGAGGTCCTCGAGGAGCCCATCGCGAAGCAGCGAGCTCATCACGGCGAAGTCGCCCTGCCTCGCCATATCATCGGCCGAGACGCTGAACTTGAGGTCGCGTATCGCCTCATCGGCCCCGTTCAGGAAAGCCGCGGGGACCGCCTCATCGGCCCACTGGGTAGAGCGCCCGTTCAGGTCGGCTGCTACCTCGTCGATAGCCGAGTCCGCAGCGTCAAGCTGAGAGTCGCCGTGGAGGTAGCCTAGGACCACCTCTTCGAGGACCTCTGAGGCCGTGTCATAGTCAGCGCCGAGCTGCTCTATGAGAGAGTCGAAGTCTTCATGTGCCACTAACTAATCTCATCCTCGTCGCTGCAGTAGACGACTCCCGAGTCGTACAGCGCCTCCACGTCGCGCAGCGCGCCAATATCCATGTCCGGGTGGCGCTCCGCATACGCTGTCCACCAATCCCACATCTCTTGCAATATCTCGCGGGTTTCGTCCCGTGTGTGGGCCTGAGGATTGACATGCAGTGCATGATATTTGACCGTGATGGAACGGTATTCCTCTAGCTCATCGGGGCTCAATTGCCCTAAACGCATCAGCATGCTAGCGTCCCCGTCTCTTCCGTGTCCTAGCTGCCTTCTTGGCCATCCTCGACCTGGCGGCCTTCGTGTGGCCCGCGTTTGCGATCCTCGCCGCCTTACGCACGCCGTAGCGCTTCTTGAGCTTCTCGTAGACCCGCTCGCGGTTGTTCCAGATCGTGCGGTGCCTACCCCCCGTCACCGCCCTGCCGTACTTACTCGAGCGCTTCCTCCTTGCCATCAGCTGAACCTCCTGACGAAGACCTGGGTGTCGGCCTGAAACGCCTCGGAGCGAGGCGGCACCCCTGTCACGTCCCACACTTCGACCTGCTCCTGGTCGTTGTCGTCAGTGTAGGTGCGCGTCGGCACCCTTATGCGGTCGCGTGTTGAGTCCACGTCTACCCCGAAGGGCATCGTGATCTTCGCCGTCGCGCCCTCGAGGAGCTGCCCGTAGCGCTCGAGCTCGTCGGCCGAGAGCGGGCTCACGCGGCCCTTCGTCGTTGCGACCGTCTGGTCGTGCTCGGTGTAGGAGCCGCGCTGGTCGTAATCGCGAACGCGCCGGATGATCTCGCACGTCTCGGGCATCCCGATGATGTTCTCGGAGAGATTGCGAAACGGCTCGATCGGGAAGGGCACTTCAGGGCGCTCCCCTGCTGATGATGACGGTACCCGACGCCATGTACTCCTCTGGCATCGCCTGCTCGACCAGAGAGAGGAGGGTGTTTGCATCGACGTAGGAGAGCGAGCCAGCCTCACCGCCGAGCGAGGAGTAGCGTGCGGGGTTCTCCATCAGATATCCACCGACGAAGAGCTCTGCGTCCGCCGCGGCCTGAGCATAATCTGCCGGTACGGGGTCCTGATCAGGCGTCGGTGCGAACCTCTGCACGAGGCGCGCGGCTAGACGCCTCGTGGCGTCGAACATCACGGGGTTTGGCGGATCGGTGCCGTTCAGCCACCCATCTATCGCATCACCCTCGGAGAGATACGGATCGGGCATGGTCTAGTTACCTAGGGTACGCCGGCGGCCGCTCCTGCGCCGCTTCGATCCGGCCCGCTTTGGCGCGAACGTGCCATCGGCGCGGCGCCTCTTCGACCCGCGTATGCGGTTACCCCTGGCCACTTGCGGCCTCCTTCAGCTCGGCCGCCTTCTTCGGACCGACGCCCGGGACCTGCTGGAGGGCGTCCTCGGATGAGAAGGCGATCTTCTCTGCCGTATCGAAGCCGTGGGCCTCGAGCGCCTGGGCGAGGTCAGGACCGACGCCGGGGAGCTCCTGGACGTTGACGATCGGCGCCTCGTCGAGGCCCTTAAGCGAGACGCCCTCGGCCTCCAGCTTCGCAAGCGCCTCCTCCATCACCTCGGCGCGTGCCTCGCGCTCCAGGAGTCCTGCGTAGACGGGATCCCCGAAGCGGATCGTGGCGTTGATCTCGGGGCTCAGGCGCGCTTCCGGGTTCGCCACACCCGCAATCCTGGCGAGGCGCAAGACCTGCTCCTTCTCGCGCTCGGGGAGCTGCGCCTGCTGCTGCTCTACTAGTTGCCAGTGCGGCATACAAGCTCCTTTACAGAAAGGGGGGCCGGGATACCCGGCCCCCTGTGAGTGGAGGGACACTCCAAGCCCCTCACTCAAGTGAATTACGGCTGCGGCGGCGTGTAGCCGGTCGGGATGGCGTAGGCGGCGTTGTTGTAACGGCCCACCATCGCGCCGGTGCGGTTCCAGCCTCCGAAGCCTGCCCGCCTGACGTAATCCGTCTCGAAGTACGGATAGTCCTCGCGGTCGGCCTCCGGACGGAAGCCCCGAAGGACCGCCTCCGGGTGCTCGCGCTGCCTCAAGGCCTTCTCGGCGTTGCCGGAGGTGAAGGCGACGAAGTAGTTCTGGGGCATCCCGCGCCACGTGTAGATGTAGGCGTCGGAGAGGTGATACCCCAGGAACTCGCCCAGGTCGGTCGCGGGAGCCGATCCCGTGAACTGCGTGACCCCGGATCCCGGAGTGACGTTCTGGTTCGGCATCGCGTAGAACGAGCCGAGGCCGCTCCACTTCAGGCGATCGACGTAAGGGACGATGATGATGACGTCGCCCGTTTTGCCCGGGTGCTCCTTGAGCTC
>CADDZK010000374.1 GCA_902812425.1 Actinomycetota bacterium | reverse complement strand
CACCCCGGCCGTCAGGTCGCCGTGGCCCGAGAGGTACTTCGTCACCGAGTGAACGACTATGTCAGCCCCGAGCTCGAGGGGGCGCTGGAGATAGGGGGTGCCGAAGGTGTTGTCCACGATCAGGGCCGCCCCTGCGGCGCGGGTTATCCTGGAGATAGCAGGTATGTCCGCGACGCGAAGGAGCGGGTTGGAGATCGACTCGACGACGACGGCGCGCGGCTTTAGCTCGGCGACCTTCTTCTCCACGGCCCCGAGGTCGTAGGCGTCGACGAAGCGCGTCTCGACGCCGTTCGCACCGAAGACCTGGACGAGCAGCGTCGCCGTCGAGCCGTAGAGCTGCTCCGCGGCGAGGACCGTAGCCCCTCCCGTCAACTCCGCCGCCGCGAGCGCGGCATGCGTGGCCGCCATCCCCGAGCCGAAAGCGAAGGCCCTGACACCTGCCTCAGAGGTCTCAAGCGAGACGAGCGCCTCCTCGAAGGCGCAGACGGTAGGGTTGTCGTAGCGGGCGTAGCTGTAGCCCCGCTCCTCCCCGCCGAGTACGCGGTCGGTGGTCTCTATGTCCTGGTGGGAGAAGGTCGTCGAGGCGTAGATGGGGGTCGAGATCGGGTAGAAGCTCCCCTCCCCGCCCTCTGTGGCCCTGTGCTCACCCGAGTGCACGGCCCTGGTCTCGAAACGTCTTGGCTGCTTCATGGTGGCTTATACTAACCTACCCTGGCAAGAAGGTTGGCCGGGGGAGGGGCGCCCGGCGATGCTTTTGAGGACCGGGCACCTTCCTAGCCGGAGCGGTTGGCGCTCAAGGCTATGACCACCACAACGATAACGATACCCCAGCCCACCAGCGAGAACGTCGTAGGGCAATGGACAAACAGGAGACAAGATAGGATCCTTACTATGCCCCTGATCCTTACTATGCCCACGGCGTCTCTCCTTCCGTCCGACGGGTAGAGTCTACGCCGTCAGCGTCGGTACGTCCCAAAGCGACCGTCGATGTGCGGGCGGTTCACGCTGGGAAGTTGGGAAGACGACCTGCGGCGTCCTTCTGAGCGTACTCCTCGTACATCCTCCTCACCGTCTCGGGCTCCGCTTCGGCCAGGTCTCTCCTCTGATCCACATCGTTTATGGCATCGAAGAGGTGGGCGTCGGTCCCGTCGGAGCGGCAGAACATCACCCTGCGCGCGTCCCTGCAGCAAAGGTACTTGCCGTAGCCCTGGGTAAAGTGGTCCCTGGATCGCTCGGGATCCTTGCCATCGAGCAGGGGCATTAAGTCCTCCCCATCCATGGGCATGGGCTGCTTTACCCTCAGGAAGCTCAGGATCGTGGGGGCTACGTCGTGGGTGGAGGCGTAGAAGTCGGTTCTCTTGCCGGCCCCCTTGCCCTGCGGGTGCCTTACCATGAGGACGGTGTCGGTGAGCTCGGGGTAGAGGGCGTAGGGAAGCTTCCCCGTGTAGCCGTGCTCCCCGAGGAGGTGGCCGTGGTCGGAGACGACGACGAGCAGCGTTTTCTCCATGACACCGAGCTGGTGCGCCCTCTCGATGAACTTCCCGAGCCAGCGGTCCATCATGGTTGTCTCTGCGGCGTAGAGCGCCCTCATCCTGAGGAGCTGGCGGTTGGTCAGATAGTCGTCCTTACCGTAGTTGTCGTCCAGGGGTTCTTTGCCCTCATAGCCCCTGTCGTAGAGGTCAACGTACTCCTTCGGCGGGTCCCAGGGCTCGTGCGGGTCGTAGCAGTCAGCCACCAGAAAGAACGGACTGTCCCCTGCGGCCTCTTCCAGCACATCCATGGCGTTCAGGAAAACCTTGGGAGCGAACCAGTCTTCTTCGCTCTTGCGGCCCTGCACGTTGGCCAGGTACTGGCGGGCCTTCTCGCCATTGCCGAGGATGAGGTAGTGTTTTCGCATCTCCTTCTCGGAGATGGAAGAGGGGTCCCTGTAATGGTCCTTCTCCTGGCCCCGGATCGTACGGTAGGCGTCGAAGCCCCGGCCGAAGTTCATGTTGCCACGGAACTGTACGTAGGTATCCGTGACGAGCGCGGTGCTGTAGCCCTCGGTGCTCAATATCTCTGCCAGCGTACGCTGCCCGGAAGGAATCGGTCTCCAGCCGAAGTGCGGTGGACGGGTGGGCCAGGTCCTCATCCCCGTGTGGATCGCACGCCTGGCCGGTATGGTTGGCATGGCCTCAGGGTGGGCGCGGGTGAACAGTAGGCTCTCTCCTGCAATCGCATCGAGGGTAGGGGTCTTGATCCAGTCGTTGCCGTAGGCACCGACATGATCCTTCCTGAGGGTGTCTATGATCACCAGTATTACGTTCATTCCGGGTCCTCCGCTCGGGAGGTAATCCTTGGGCAGGTGTGACAATTGCATGCCGGTGAAGCTACGGCACCCGGCCGCACCGAGCAGGGATACTCCGGCCGCGCCAGCCGCCCTCAAGAAGTCTTTGCGCGTCAACGCCCTTTTCGGTCTCTTCCTCACACCTCTGGCCCCCGCGGTATTCTCCAGGATCTACAATTTACCAATTTGCGCGTCCTCCAGTATTCACCGGGGTGATCTCGCGAATGTTCCTGCAGGAGCCGGGCGTCGGTGGGAGTCACGTTCGGATGATCGGGGTTTGGACCGGAGCGAGTAGTCGCCGCCAGGGCCTCGCTGTGGCTTATACTGATCCTAACCTGGCACGCAGCTGACGGGAGGGGACTCTATGGAAGACAGGATCAACTACTTCGAGCGGATGCTGGCCGGGAACCCCGACAACCCGACGGGCCTCCTGGCTCTGGCCAACGAATATCAGAAGGCCGAACGCTACGAGGACGAGGCCGCGGTCCTCGAGCGCTACGTGGCGACCCACGAGGACGAGGGGAACGCGTACGCCCGCCTCGGCGAGGTGCTCGCCCGCCTCGGGCGCAAGGACGAGGCGAGGAAGGCCTACGAGAGGGGCATCGGCCAGTCCGAGAAGTTCGGCCACAGCGGGATGGCAGAGGACATCAGGCTCGCCCTCATCGAGTTGAACGAGTAGGTCTATTCGGGACGCCTGCGGGGTAAGAACGATGCCGGCAATGTGGGGTATCATAAAGAAGAAAAGATGTTTAATTACCTTGCAAAGAGCGTCGTTTGCGGGCGGGCGGGACGGATGTCGTCGCGCCCCCTCGCGCGAGGCTCGGGCTTTTACGGGTATCGTCACGTGAGGGTGTGATCCGGTTGGAGAGACAGAGAGAGAACCAGTTCTTCGGGCCGAACCTCGGCTACGTGTTGGAACTCTACGAGAGCTACCGCGAAGACCCTGGCTCCGTCGACGAGCGGACGCGGGAGTTCTTCGAGTCCTGGAGCCCGCCGCGGGAGCCCTCGGGCAACGGGCACGTCGCCCCCGAGGTCGACGTCGAGAAGGCCGTCGGTGCCTCGAAGCACGTGAGGCACATAAGGGACTTCGGGCACAAAGCGGCACAGCTCGACCCGCTAGGGAGCGAGCCGCCGGGCGACCCGACGCTCGACCCGACCTTCTACAGGATAACGGACGAGGACCTCGAGACGTTGCCCACGCTTATCATCGGCGGCCCCGTCGCCGAGCGCACCTCCAACGCGAGGGAGGCGGTCGAGGAGCTGCGCGGGCTCTACTGCGACACCACGGGATACGACTTCGGGCACGTCCACGACCCCGAGGAGAGGTTCTGGCTGCGCGAGTCCGTCGAGTCTGGCCGCTTCCACAAGAGGATGGAGGGGGAGGACGCGAAGCGGCTCCTGCAGCGGCTCACCAGGGTGGACGCCTTCGAGAAGTTCCTCCACAAGACCTTCCTCGGCCAGAAGCGGTTCTCGGTCGAGGGGACCGACATGGTCGTCCCTATGCTCAACAGGCTCATCCGCTCCGCCGCCGACGTCGGCACGCCCGTCGTCACTTTAGGGATGGCGCACCGCGGACGCCTCAACGTCCTCGCGCACGTGATGGACAAGCCGTACTCCAAGATCTTCGGCGAGTTCCAGC
>CADDZK010000373.1 GCA_902812425.1 Actinomycetota bacterium | reverse complement strand
ACTATGGCGGGGGGCGGGAAGTCGACTTCGTGCTCATCCTCGAACTGCGCGACGGGAAGGTCTTCAGAGAAACCCGCTACTACGCCGATCCGTTCGAGGCACCGGAGTCGCGGGCACAATGGTTCGAGCGGATGGAACGCTAGGCAATCGACGCCTGCGACTTTCGGAGAACACCACTTCCACGGCGTTTGGTGAATAGCGTAAGATGATCGCGGAGACATCGAGGGAAAGGAAGAATCTAGATGGCTGGAGTAGATGATCTCGACCAAGTGATCGAGCAATATCATCAGGCGCTGGGTGAATTCATGAAAGGAGACCCTGAGCCTGTGTGGAAGTTCCACTCCCATCGAGAGGACGTGACCCTTGCTAACCCCCGTGGCGGGATAGCCCATGGATGGGATGAGGTTGCTAGGAGAACGGCTGATGTCGCATCGGGTCGCCGAGAGGGGGAGATAAGCTGCGAGATAGTAGAAAAGTATGTGAGTCCCGAGCTCGCCTGCATCGTGGAGATGGAGCGGGGAAGGGCCAAGTTTGGTGCGAGTGAGGATGAGACCTCATACGCTCTTAGGGCTACGATACTCTTTCGGCGTGAAGAGGGCACGTGGAAGGTTGCACACCGTCACGCGGACCCGGCAAGCACTATTCAGCAAGCAGCCTCCTACGAGGTTGAATGACTAGCCGCGTAGAGCCCCGGTCCAACACGTAGGTGTCCTGTCATATAGGGCCGGGGCTCTACGCAGACTTCCTAGAACCTCGTCAATCCGAAGTTCGGAGAATCGCGCACCCGTGAAGTCCGCCGAGCACGGCCCGGCAGTCCACGAGATTGCGCTCCCCTATTCGGGAACGTCCGGCCTGTAGAGTGTAAAGTGTTCGGCCTAGGGGCGGTGCCGCACCAAGCAGACGGGGACCATCTCGTCCGACGTTTTGCCACGCTACCGCATCGACCTCGCCGTAAGACGGATACTTGGACGGAAACTAGGGTTTCTCAGAGATCGGGAGAGAGCAGCCAGTTAGGCACTCGCGAATATATTATGGAGTTACGATGGTTGCTCCGGTACACGTCCTTGCCTTTCACTTTCGACGCAACCTCCTGGGATTGCGAGGACAAGTTCTGGGCCGGGTACGCGGATGCCCCTCGTGCATCTTGCTCCATACCAGCGGGCACACCAGCCGACGAAGGGGAACCATTCATGCCCCACTCGAGGAAGCCGTCGGCTAGCTGTTCTTACATTTCTCGACCCCACTCCACTCGGTCTGGGGCCGCGTCGTCCCCGATATCCCCGACTTCTGCCGCGAGCTCGTCGCCGCCCTCGCCGAAGAGTAGGAAGAGACAGGGGATGGAGGAAGCGAGCCGAACGCTATCCCGGAGCGACGAAGGGTGACGAACTGGCCGATGATAGAGGCTGGCATAGGGAGGATCTGCCCTGGCTTCGCCGTGGTCGTCGCGATGACGATGCTTGTGCTCGGCTGCGGCTCGGAGAATGTCCGCTCCGGGGAGGCTGCCCCCGCGCGGGGCGACGGTTCTCCGGTCATCGTCGCGGCTGGCGACATAGCGAGTTGCGCGAGCAGTGGTGACGAGGCGACGGCCAGGCTGCTCGCCGGCCGCGACGCTGCGATCCTTGCTCTGGGCGACGAGGCTTACGAAAGAGGGTCTGCCAGGGAATTCGGGCAGTGCTACGACCCCACCTGGGGTCAATTCAAGGCCAGCACCCACCCCATTCCCGGCAACCACGAGTATCGAACGGAGGGCGCGCAAGGGTACTTCGACTACTTCGGAGGCGCCGCCGGCGACCCCTCCAGGGGATACTACTCCTACGACCTCGGAGGATGGCACGTCGTAGCCCTGAACAGCAACGACTGCATGGAGGCAGGGGGGTGCAGCGTCCTCTCTCGGCAGGTCAGGTGGCTGAAGGCGGATCTCAGCTCCAGCGAGGCCGCGAGATGCACGCTCGCCTACATGCACCACCCGCGCTTTAGCTCAGGAGAGGAGCACGGCAGCACCCCTGAGGTTGGACATTTGTGGGATGTTCTCTACGCCGCCGGGGTGGACGTCGTCCTCTCCGCCCACGAGCACAACTACGAACGCTTCGCGCCGCAGGACCCTGACGGCAGGGCAGACCCCGAGCGCGGCATCCGCGAGTTCGTGGTCGGCACGGGCGGCAAGAGCCACTACGAGATCGGGAGAACCCTCCCGAACAGCCAGGTCCACAACGATGACACGTACGGCGTACTCAGGCTCACCCTCTACCCGAAGAGCTATGGGTGGCGGTTCGTGCCCGTGGAGGGCCAGACGTTCACCGACGTCGGCCACGCAAGGTGTCATTGATGGGAGCCTGAGAGCCGGTTCGGCCAGACTTTCACCCTGTGCCACCGCCGATTCATCGGCGCTTCATCGCCATCTGGTCTAGTTCCGAAAATTCACAGGCGATGAGTTACGGGGCCACCGTGTAGAGACGGGCAGATGACGAGGGTAAGAACCAGCTTCCTGGAGATAGTGCAGACGCTCGCCGCTTATGTGGCCGTGCCCGTAGCTCTAGTTTACCCTTTCGGGTTCGTCGCGCTGTTCCTGCAGTTTACGAGGTACTTCTACCTCGAGTTCTACACGGCGTGGTACGCGGTGTCCCTGGTCGACAGGATGGTAGTCATGGGGCAAGGGGCTACAATCCTGATCGTGGCGCTCGTAGGCAGCGTCCTGTGCTCAGGACTTGTCGGGCGAATTCTGCTTCTGTACGACGACACCCGCGTAGACTGGTTCGGGCGCCTTGCCGCAAGCGTCTGCCTGACGCTCGTCTCTTTGATCGCGCTGGTCCTGTACGTCCTGTACAGCAGGACACTGGCCGCGGGCAAGATATCCTGGTTGGCCATCGCCGGCAGTCAATTGCATGAATGTCGCGACAACGCCATGCGCCACCAGCTCAACCTGTGGCCCGACTCCTTGATCCCCGCCGCCATCTTCGTCGTGGGGGTGCTGTTGGGAGGATTGTTGATATACGGGGCGCATTTCGAGTTCACCCGGAGGTCGTATGCGGAGGCATGGAGACATCCATTGGCCGAGGGCCGCCCGAGGGGCGTATTTGGCCTCCCTCACAGGCTTTGGTCTCTCGCGAGGAGCACGGTCACGTTCTTTGTCAGTGGCGTTACGCAGAGATGGATCCTGCCAGGGTTGACGGTCGCCTACATTTTCGGCATCGCCGCGTCTTTGTGGCTCGCCTGGGACACGCCGGCTTTCATGCCCTACGTGAATTTCGGCTTCGCGGATGCGATCTCCGATGTAAAGCAGGTTTCCGAAGAATCCTCTAAAGAACCCGAAGGACCATTCTATGCCAAAGAACCCCCGACGCAACCTACATCCGACAGGTATTTATCCCATGCCGATGGATACTGGCACTTCGTCCACCGTGGGAAGAATCCGGCCGGCAAACGAGAGTACCGGATCATATCCCTCCGGGACGAGGAGGTGAGTTACGCCCGGGTGGTCGACGCGGGGGTAAAGGGTCGCGTGGCTCCATTCCCGTGGGAGGATCACCCCACCGGGGACCTGAAACCTTGCGCCAGGTTTCGCTGGTAGGTAGAGCCGAAGGCTCTCACGGGGGCGGCAGCCGGTCCAGGACGGCCAGGGAGGAGTTGTTAGAGACTCAGAGTAGCGTTACCCTCCTGCCTGCTGGTAGTTGTAGGTGGGCAGGGGACCGCCTGCGTCTCTGAGTACGTAGCCCTCGAACATTCGCTTGAAGATGTTCGGCTGGTCGCCCGCAAGGTTGTGATGCATGCCAGGGTCTTGCTGGAGGTCGTAGAGATGGGCGTCGGACTTGTCGTTCTTGGAGAACATGATGTAGCGGTCGTCACGGGACCAGACGTGGTCGTTGTAGCCGAGGGAGAAATGGGGTCTGGCCTCAGGCTCTCCTCCCTCAAACACTACAGAGAGGTCCTGGCCGTCTAGCTCCTGCTGGGGCTCTATGCCTAAGAAGCCAAGGATGGT
>CADDZK010000372.1 GCA_902812425.1 Actinomycetota bacterium | reverse complement strand
CCCTGACGCCCGACCTCTCCACATAACGTCTGTAACGCCAGGAGTAGCCGCCCCCCGAGGCGCGATAGAGCCTGCCGTAGGCGGCGGGCCAGAGCTTCAAAGCCTCCAGGTAAGCCCCGCGAAGCAGTTGCTCGATTACGGGCGAGACCTCCCGAGGGAAGTCAACCGTCGAGGTGTGCTTGCCTGCATCCGATCGCTCTATTCCCAGGGTCAGGGCCTCGCTGGCCCGCATGTGCCCGCTGCCTATGGAGCTCGAAAGTATAAGTATGTCGGCTCTTGAGGCGGATGTGGCCACAGAAAAATTATACTGAAGCCGGCTCCTTCGGGCTCTCTGAAGCGGCTTAGGCCGGCGAGGCGGCACCGGACCAAGATCGACTATCTTGGAGAATCATCAGGTTAAAGTGTAAGGTAACGGGGTCGTCTTTAGAATTTGAGATCAACGATTCAGGAGGTCTTATGGCCAATGATGAACTGGATAGGGAGTTTATAGAGCATCAGCGAGAGAGGCTTGAGGAGTTGCGCACAGAGCTAATGCAGGTGCGCGATAGCTCGAAAGAGGACAGGCAGGACCTGGCCGAGCAGGAAGAGGACTTCACCGAGCACGACTCCGGTGACATGAGCTACTCGCTCTTTACCCGCGAGATAGACGCCACCATCGAGGAGCAGGTCGGACGTCGCCTCGAGCATGTGGAGCGCGCGTTGCAGAAGATAGAGGAGGGCACCTACGGCCTCTCCGACGATTCCGGCGAGCCCATCCCCAAAGGGCGGCTCGAGGCCGTGCCCGAGGCCCTCCGCACCGTCGATGAGCAGGAGCGCGACAGGGAGTCCTACCGGCACAGGGGTGGACAGATCTAGCGCCCGAGTTCGACGTTCCTGTGGGTATAATCCCTCTGTGGACCGATACGAAGAGCGCAAAGTAGACAACGAGCCGATCTTCCGCAGCGACCTCGAACGGCCAGGGCCCGAGTATGAGTCCCTGAAACCGGAAGGCGGTCCCTGGAGCGTCATCAAGCGCCTGCTCGCCCCGCTGGGGGCGATCGGGCTGCTGCTCGCGAAGTTCAAGGGCGTCGCGCTCCTGCTTCTCAAGGTCAAGTTCCTCGGGACGGCGCTCACGATGCTCGTGAGCATCGGGGCCTACGCTCTGCTCTTCCCCGTCCCTTTCGCCGTCGGGATAGTCGTACTGATCTGGGTGCACGAGATGGGACACGTCCTCCAGCTCAGGCGCGAGGGTATAGCGGCCTCAGCCCCGATGTTCATCCCTTTCTTAGGGGCCTTCGTGGCGATGAAGCAGATGCCGAAGGACGCGCTCTCAGAGGCGCGCGTCGGGCTGGCCGGCCCCGTGCTGGGCACGCTCGGGGGACTGGCGACCCTTGGCCTGTACGCCACTACCCGCGAGCCGCTCTTTATGGGGCTCGCGTACTTCAACTTCATCATCAACCTGTTCAACCTGGCGCCCGTGCTTCCGCTCGACGGTGGGAGAGCGGTGGGGGCTATGTCCCCCGTGTTCCAGTTGCTCGGCCTCGTCGTCATGGTGGTGCTTTTCTTCGTCGCCCCGATCATGGCCCTCGTCGCGCTGATAGGCCTCCCCGAGCTCTGGCGCCGCTGGAAGACGCGCGATACACCAGAAGGCCGCGCTTACTACGACCTTCCGCTGCTCCAGCGCGTTGGCGTCGGGGTGGTCTACGTCGGCCTGATCGTAGTTCTCGGCCTGCTTACGGGGGAGACCTTCGTACCTGGTCCGGCGTCCCTGGTATAGCGTGCGTACGATCCTCTACACCGGCAAGGGCGGCGTCGGCAAGACGAGCGTGGCCGCCGCGACGGCGCTAAAGGCGGCGCGGGAGGGAAAGAGGGTGCTCGTGATGAGCACTGACCCTGCGCACTCGCTCGCAGACGCCTTCGACACGGAGATAGGCCCTGATCCTAAACAGATGGCGACGGGGCTCTGGGCGCAGGAGATGGACCATACCGCCATGATGGAGGAGAGCTGGTCCGAGATCCAGCGCTACATGACCACCCTCTACGAGTGGCAGGGCGCCGACTCTTTAACCGCCGAGGAGCTCGCTATGTTGCCAGGGATGGACGAGCTCTTCGGGCTCCTGATGGTCAGGCGCCACAACAATGAGGGCCGCTACGACGCCCTGATCCTCGACGCCGCGCCTACGGGCGAGACGCTCAAGCTACTGAGCCTCCCAGACCACATGAGTTGGTACGTGGAGAAGATCTTCCCCATACAGCGCAGGGCGGCGAAGCTCGTTCGCCCGTTCGCGAACCGCGCGAGATCCCTGCCCCCTCTGCCCGAGGACAGCGTCTTCGCAGCGGGACAGAGGTTCTACGAGGCCATAGCGAGCGTAGAGGAGATCCTGACCGACCGCGAGAACGCCTCCGTGCGCCTGGTGCTTAATGCCGAGAAGATGGTGATAGCGGAGGCGCGCCGCGCCTACACTTACCTGAACCTCTACGATTACGGCGTGGACGCCGTCGTCGTGAACAGGCTCCTGCCCGAGACGGTCAGCGACCCTTACTTCACCCGCTGGCGCGAGGCGCAAGTGCGTCACATGCAGACCATCGAGGAATCGTTCGCCCCAATTCCGATCCTCACGGCGCGGCTCTTCGACCGCGAGATGTTCGGCCTGGAGGCTCTAGGGGCCCTCGCAGATGACGTCTTCGAGGAGGCGGAGCCCCTGGGGGTGCTGTTCCGTGGGGCCACGCACGACATAGTAAGGAACGGCGACGGCTACGATGTCGTCTTCCATCTCCCTCTCGTGGAGAAACGCAGCGTGGACCTCTCCAAAAAGGGTGCCGAGTTGCTCGTAAAGGTCGGCAATTACCGGCGCAACATCATGCTCCCCGACGCCCTCGCGCGGCTCTCGGCGGCGGGAGCCGGCTTCGAGGGAGATCTGCTGAAAGTGAGGTTGAAGAATGAGTGAGGAGAGAAGGCGCCGGGGCTCGTTGCTGGGTGTGATCGCCTACGTCCTCGTGCCGGGCGAGCGGCGCGTGAGGGCGGCGAGGCACTTCCGCAGGGCGGGCTTCGAGACGATAAAAGGCGTCGGGGAGCTGGTGAGGCCCGAGAAGTCCCAGGAATCATCGGGAACCGACCGGCGGGAGCGCATAGAGATAGAGTAATGTGAGTAGATCGCGGAACAGTCCTCAGGAGGAAGCGATGAGAGGACGAGTGTTTCAAAAGGTGGGCGAGTTCGCCAGGAAGGAACTTCGCTTCGCCATCCCTGCAGCCAGGAGGGCGGCGAGCCACGGCGCCCAGGCTTTCTTCAAGAAATTCTCGGAAGAGTACGCAAAAGAGCGCAAAAAGCTCTAGAAGTATCTCGGTTCGCGCCCTCGTCCGGTTTGGCGCTCAGGGGCGCCGGTAGTAAGATATCCCTTACAAATTCTAGTAGATACCCACGGGAGATTATATGGCGGAGAACGGACAGCTAACAGGGACCTTCAGGGTCAAGAGCGGGATGGCCCAGATGCTCAAGGGCGGGGTCATCATGGACGTCGTTGACGCCGAGCAGGCCAGAATCGCCGAGGAGGCGGGCGCGGTCGCCGTGATGGCGCTGGAGCGGGTCCCCGCTGACATAAGGGCCGACGGCGGGGTCGCGAGGATGAGCGATCCGGAGAAGATAGTCGAGATCCAGGAGGCCGTAACCATCCCCGTTATGGCGAAGGCGCGCATCGGGCACTTCGTCGAGGCCCAGATCCTGGAAGCCCTGGAAGTGGACTACATCGACGAGTCCGAGGTCCTTACCCCCGCCGACGAGAAGCACCACATCGACAAGGCCGTCTTCGACGTCCCCTTCGTCTGCGGCGCGACGAACCTCGGAGAGGCGCTCAGGCGCATAGGCGAGGGTGCCGCCATGATCCGCTCTAAGGGCGAGGCCGGAACGGGCAACGTCGTCGAGGCCGTGCGCCACATGCGCGCGATAGTTGGCGGTATTCGCAGGCTAGGGGCCCTCGAACACGAGGAGTTGATGACGGAGGCGAAGAACCTCGGGGCGCCCTACGAGCTGGTG
>CADDZK010000371.1 GCA_902812425.1 Actinomycetota bacterium | reverse complement strand
GGGCAGGCGGGACGCCCGTCAGCACCGCGCTGACGCGGTGACGGTGCTGACAGGCAGCACCACGATGAAGGAGAGGAGGCTGGCACACATGGTCAGCTTCAACAAGACAATCCAGGTCGGGAACATAACGCGGGACCCCGAGCTGAGGTTCACGCAGAACGGGGTAGCGGTCTGCGACTTCGGCATCGCGGTCAACCGCGTGCGCTCCAAGCAGGAGGATGCCCCGCCGGACTTCTTCAACGTCACGGCGTGGCGCGAGCTCGGCGAGACCATCGCCAACTACAAGAAGAAGGGCGATCCCGTGTTCATCGAGGGCCGGCTGGAGTATTCCTCCTGGGAGAACGAGGAGGGCCAGAAGCGTTCGGCGGTGAAGATCGTGGCGGAGACCGTGCAGTTTCTGCCCGGCAAGAACGGCGACTCCTCCGGCAAGAAGGGCGTTTCTGCTGGCGGCGGTACGCGCCAAGCGGCAGCGCACGGGCGCGATCAGCAAGCCGAGGTTCCCGAAGATGAGGACTTCGACGATATTCCGTTCGCCACACTCAACCTCAAGAGGCCGATCTTCTAGCCCCTCCTAACGGACCACGAACGTATTTTCCCCAAGGACGCCAGGCCGACGAGCAGCCTGGCGTCCCTTTTTCGTTGGGGGTGCCGGAGCAAGGAGGAGCTTTTGTGCAACTTGAGGACTACACCGTTTACAGGGTGGATGAGAAGGATTGCCACGACGAATTGGCCGGCGAGTCGGACATCGAGGCTGAGGCGATACGCTTCGCCGACCTGCTGATCGAGACGGAGCCGGCGGATCTGGACGCGATCCGCTACGAGGTGCGCATCAGTGCCACCGGTGAGCCGATCCACCGCACGAGCGCTGCGCACCGGCCCGCTGGAGTTGCGCCCACATAGGGCATCGCCGGCCTCGTTTTACACACGGAGCCAGGGAGGGAGGTCTCCGCAGATGTGGCATACGAGCTCGTACAAGTCGAGGCCACGCCCGACGGCACGATAAACGACCGGTGCCAGGCTGCCGGCAGCCCGGTATACTCGACAAAGCCGCCAAAGAGAAACCCTACACCTCCATGATCGACGGAGTACCGCACAACACCGACCCCGGCTATCATCTCCGCGAGGCGTGCTTCGTAGCCCTGGACCCCGCGCTCGACGGATTCCACGGCGTGGTGGTGGAGCTCTACGAGCAGCAGCGCCGGGCAGCCGAAGGCTCCTGCGCCGCCAACCGCTACGTGGTGGTGCAGAGCGCTGCCCTTTCCGGCAACCTCATCACCCGCATCCGTTGCGAGGAGGAGGCCACGGCGCTAAGGGTCTACGCCGATCTGTGCAACAAGGGCATCTACCCCGCGCCCTGAATCCTGCATATCGACCGCGGGGAACGACTGGCTTGGACTACTGACCTACGTAAACGTGACCTTCTGCGACCTTCGCCTTGACGGCTTTCTGAGAGGTTCGCATAGCCCCGTTGTTCGGAGGAAGCCACGAAAAATCCAGAACATTCTTGCTCGTAACGCTTGCCGTAACGCTCGGAAGACGGTCGTCCTGTAGCATTGCCCGCGACACGAACGACCAAGGAGCGAGGGGTTAGTTCTCTTCTCGCCCCGATCCAGGGAAGGAGCAAAGAAATGTCGAGGAGCACCGCGAGCAAGGTAGCGTGGGTGGGCAAGAGTGCGCTCATGGTGATCGGGCTGGCCCTGGTGCTGGCCTTCTTCTGCGCCGTACCTCGTGCGCAGGCGGCGCAGATGACCTGCCAGGACACCAGCAAAGTCTACGATTGCTGGGAGTTCGACAGGTGGGTGCCCCAACACTTTTCCGGCTACTCGGGCGGCTCGCAGACCAGCGTCGGCTACGGGGGCAGGAGCGCGAGCTTCTCCTTCACGGGGACCAGTGTCAAGTGGATTACGAGCAGAGGACCCGACTACGGCAAGACCGCCGTCTACCTCGACGGCACAAGGGTGAAGGTCTACGACGGCTACGCCTCCGCAACCTCGCACAAGGTGGTGGGTTTCTCCAGGAGCAACCTGGCCGACAAGAGGCATACCATAAAGATCGCCGACACGGGCCAGAAGGACGCCGCTGCTACCGGCAGATATACCGGCATCGACGCCTTTGTGGTGGACGGCAACACCGTCCAGGACACCTCCCCGCGGATAACCTACGGTCACTGGAAAGGAGTCAAAGATAGCCGGGCCTCGGGGGGGACCTACCGCATCAGTTCCGCTGGCATCGACCACAAGGCGGACTCGTTTACCTTCACCGGCCCCTCGGTCACCTTCGTCACCGCCACGGGTCCGAACATGAGCCGCTACGCGGCTATAGGGGTGATGAACGCCGTCACCGGCGCCACCGTGAAGAGCAACTACTACGACCTGCGCTCCTCGAGCATGCGCTTTAAGAGGACGATCACCTTCAGCGGGCTCTCCACCGGCAAGTCCTACGACCTGTTCGTCTACTCGGGCGACGGAAGGCCGGTCGTCTTCGACGCCGTGCAAGCCAACTACACGACCTCTTCTTGAGGGCATTGATTCGCTGGAGGCCTCGGATCGCGACGGGGCGGGGACGCACTCGAGCGCATCATCGGCTCGGGCGGAGGCTCCTTTGGGGACCTCCCGCCTCTCTATTCACCGGAGTGCGTGGAAAAGGGCCCTCTGCGAACTCCGTCCTGATGGGGGTCTAGGAAGTGGCAAAGTAGCTATGCACCTAGCGTCCCCAAGCAACTCCCAAGTAACAGCAAATATATGCCATCTGGCAGATGTATCGCCTCTTGGGTTTGTTCATACTCACCCCGTTAGCTAACTGTGGCCGGTCTCTGGCGAAGCCCGCCGTCCACGGAAAGGAGGCAGCGCTTATGAAGCGCATACTGTTGTTGGTAGCAGTGGCGGCTCTGATGTTGTCTTTGGCCGTCCCGGCAGCCCTAGCCCAGGGCCAGGTCGAAAGAGGCCCTCAGCATGCTAATTCGATCTGCTCTTTCTCGGGACTAAACGATGAGCCCAATGCGCCCTTCCCTGAGGGTGGTCGGGTGCAGTCTTACGGGCAACTCGTCCGGCAGGGAGTGCTCGAACCGAGCCAGGTCAAGTCGGGTGCGCCCAGTCCCGGTACTTTCTGCAACGGGCATCTCTTCCCGTACCCTCCTGGTCCTCCACCTCCGGAATAGCTGATGGCTCGGCCCCGACGCTGGTGTCGGGGCCAATCTTGCTCATTTGTGGCTGCAGCGCGAGCGAAAGTGGCGGTCGGGGTCCTTACTTTTTGGGCTACGACCGTTCTACTTGCCTTCATTTACCTAACCTCGTAGAAAGTCGCCTTCTGCGAAGTTCCCCTTGACTTCTAAGGGGTTCGCCTATTAGGCGTCCTCGGAACTCTTATTAGCGCCGTCTCCCGAAGTCGACCGTGTACATAGTGTAGCGCCTTTTGCCCTTATAGGTTCCCTTGTAGGTGCCTATGCCGACCTCGCGGAAGCGTCCGTCTAGGATGTTAGCGCGGTGGCCGCTACTGCTCATCCATAGCTTAAAGATGTTGGAAGGTAATCCGTAAGAGCCGGATCCTCCAGCGATGTTCTCGGCGCATAGGCGCCAGTGGTAGCCGTAGCGCTTTAGGCGCCTCCCAACCGAGCCGTGCCCGAAGTAGTCATTCTTGATCATGCTGGCCGAGTGGGCACGGGCCGCCTTGGTGAGCTTAGCACTCACGCACAAGGCCCTCAGATCCCGGCTCCTGCGTTTGCGGTTGTGCAGGCGAAGGGTGCGTTTCTCCTTCCAGTTGAGCTTTATCGTCTGGCCACCACAGGTCCTGACGGCGGTGGTTGCCGTTCCCGCCCGCGCTGGGTCGACGGCCGAGGCCGACAATACGGCGGCGCCCGCCAAGATCACGGCGCCAAGAACGGCCGCAGCGCACCTAGTAACCATGGAGAACCCCCTCCTTTGCTCGCACGATGCACGTTAGCACAGCTCTAGGCGTAGCCTCAACGCGCCGAGAATGCGCTCGTTGCCACCGACCTCTTAGGGCGCGGGGTTCTTCA
>CADDZK010000370.1 GCA_902812425.1 Actinomycetota bacterium | reverse complement strand
GCCGCCTCCCCGTCCATCTCCAGCGTGCCCCCGAGGGCGACGCCCGGAGGGATGCGGTGCAACACCACGTTCGCGTCGGTCACGGTCGGGGCCTCGCCGCCGCGCCCGTAAGCCGCTGGTCCAGGGTCAGCGCCGGCGCTCGCCGGTCCCACCTGCAGGGCGCCGCTCGCCGAGACGAACGCTATCGAGCCGCCGCCTGCGCCGACGCTGTGCACGTCCACCGCCGGAGACTTGAACTGGTAGTAGCCGAGCTGGATGTCACGGCGCACCGGCGTCTCGCCGTCCAGGCAGAGCGAGACATCTGTCGAGGTGCCGCCCATATCGAAGGTCAGGATGTCTGGGACCCCGATCTCACGCGCCAGGTAGGCCGAGCCCGTGACGCCGCCGGAAGGCCCTGAGAGCGCGATCTGGATCGGACGCTCCGCCACGGCCTCGGTGCTCATCGCCCCGCCATCGGAGCGGACTATGGAGAGCGCACCACCGAAGCGCTTCTCGTCGATGGACCTCTCGAAGTTCCTCATGTACAGCATCGTGCGCGGCTGCACGGCGGTGTTGACGACCGTGGTGAGCGTCCGTTCGTACTCGCCGTACTCCTGACCGATGTCCGCCGAGATGGAGACGGAGAGATCTGGATACGCCTCGCGCACGATGTCGCGGGCGCGTCGCTCGTGGGCGGGGTTTACGTACGAGTTCAAAAAGCCGATGGCAAGCGACTCCACGCCCCGGTCCACGAGCCGCCTGACCGCCTCTCGCACCTCGCTCTCGTCCAGCTCTTCGAGCACGTCACCGGCTGAACTGATGCGTTCCGAGATGCCGACGGTGTCCGTCGGATCGGCTGGGGGGTCCGGCTTCTGGAGGGCCATCCAGCCGTATAGCGGGCCTGGAGTCCAGGCGCGGGCGAGGTGAAGGATCTGCTCGTGCCCCTTCGTAGTCAGGAGGCCGACGCGCGAGCCCGTGTTCGTCAGGATCATGTTCGTCACGACGGTCGTGCCGTGAAAGAACAGGTGGAGGTCGGGGAAGGAGATCCCGACCTTCTTGCAGACCGCCTCTATGCCTTCGACCACCCCTTTCGATGGATCTTCCGGCGTCGAGAGCACCTTGCCCTCGGTCAGCCCGCCGGTCTCCTCGTCGAAGATCAGTACGTCCGTGAAAGTTCCTCCGACGTCCACAGCTACGTTATGCGCCATCTCGCTCCTTTCTTTGAAGGCATCAGGTTTCAGGGTTCAGGTATCAGCACTCCGGCCGGTGGCGGAACGGTCTCTCGCCCACGCCGCGGTCTTTCGTCTTCTCGTCTGGATATGTCATGCCGGTCGCCCTTTCCCTTTTACGTCCGACGTTTTGACTAATGCCTGAAGCCTAATGCCTGATGCCCAACTCGAAGTTGCCTGCTTTGTAGACCTGACCGGGAAGTTCTTTGCCTAGCTGCTCGGCAAGCCAGGCCGCCACTTCTATAAGCGCGTCGATGTCTATGCCTGTCTCGTATCCCATTCCGTGCAGGAGGTATACGAGGTCTTCGGTGGCGATGTTTCCCGTGGCCCGCGGTGCGAAGGGGCATCCGCCCGTGCCGCCCACGGAAGCGTCGAGGACTGTCGCGCCGCTCTCGACGGCGGCGGCGGAGTTGGCTATACCCGTGTTGCGCGTGTCGTGGAAGTGGCAGCCGACCGTGATGCCGCCTTCCGCGACGCCCTCCACCAGCTTCCGCACCTGGCTCGGCACCCCCACCCCGATAGTATCGGCGAGGACGATCTCGTCTGGATTAGATCCGGCGACATCGGCGGCTATCTCGAGTACGTGTTCGGGCGCCACCCTTCCCTCGAAAGGATCTCCGAAGGCGGCTGACAGCGTGATAGAGACCCTTACCCCATCGAGCCGTGCCCGTTCCACGAGCCTCGTGGCGAGCCGCGTTGCGTCGGCGACGGTCGTGTTCTGGTTGCGCCTGGCGAAGGTCTCCGTCACGGGGAAGGCGTAGCGTACCTCGTCAACCCCGGCCTCGATGGCCCGCTCGTAGCCCCTCTCGTTGAGGACGAGGCCGGCGTAGCTCGTGCCTGCGGAACGCTCGATGGCGGCCATCACCTCCTCTGCTCCGGCCATCTGCGGGACGCGTTTGGGATTGACGAAGCTCGCCGCCTCGACGCGCGGGACGCCCGCGGCAGCCAACTTCTCGCAGAGCTCGGCGCGGACTTCGGGGGAGAGCGTTCTGTCTTCGTTCTGGAGGCCGTCGCGAGGACCGACGTCTACTATCTCGACGCGCATCAGAGGATCCCCCGCTCGCGCAGACCGTCGAGATCCTCCTCGCTCATCCCGAGCACCTCTTTGAAGACCTCGTCGTTGTGCTGGCCGAGCTTCGGGCCGGTCCACCGCACCTCGCCAGGTGTCTCGGTGAGGCGCGGTACGACGTTCTGCATAGGGAACGGTCCGATCTCAGGGTCGTCAACCTCGACGATGTTCCCTCGGGCGGCGTACTGCTCGTCCGAGAGCATATCCTCGGCCGTGAAGAGCTTACCTGCGGGGACGCTCGCCTCTCTCATCGCCTGGATCACCTCGTCCGCGGTCCGTTCTCTCGTCCAGTCGGAGATCAAGTCGTCGAGCTCTTCCTGGTTCTCGCCGCGGGCCTGGTGGGTCGCGTACCGTTCGCTCTGAGCCCACTCGGGGTGCCCGAGGGCCTTGGCGAACCGCCCGAAGACGGTGTCGGCGTTTGCGCCGATGACGACGTAGTCCCCGTCTGCGGTGGGATAGGTATTCGACGGCGCCACGAAGGGCAGGATTGCCCCCGTGCGTCCCCTGACGTGCCCCGCTAGCGCATACTCAGGGATGGTGCTCTCCATGAGCGCGAGCACGGCCTCGTAGATACCCACGTCGACTACCTGGCCCTTGCCTCTGTGCGTCTCGCGGTGGTAGAGGGCCGTCATCGCGCCGAGGGCGCCGAAGGTCGCCGCGAGCGAGTCTCCCAGCGAGATCCCGACCCGCGGCGGCGGACGGTCAGGATATCCGGTCACGTGCCTTATTCCCCCCATGGCCTCGCCGATGGACCCGAACCCCGCCTGGTCCTTGTATGGTCCCGTCTGCCCGTACCCGGAGACCCGCACCATGACCAGACCGGGGTTGATCCCACTCAAATCATCGTACCCGAGCCCCCACCTCTCAAGCGTCCCCGGCCTGAAGTTCTCGACGACCACGTCGGCCCCCGAGATGAGGCGACGGGCGAGATCCTGCCCCTCCTCCTCCCGCAGGTTGAGCGTGACTGACTTCTTGTTGCGTGCGATGATCGGCCACCAGAGGGTGTGTCCCTCCTTACGATGCCTGCCCCATACCCGCATCGGGTCCCCCTTGCCGGGCGGCTCCAGCTTTATGACCTCGGCGCCGAAGTCGGCGAGGAGCTGTCCACAGAACGGCCCGGCGAGCAGGCTTCCCATCTCCACGACGCGCACGCCTTCGAGGGGACGCACCCCGCCATTCTCCTCAGCCATTCATGTCCTCCCTGAGGGCCCCGATGACGAAGTCGCGCCCCTCGTAGACGTGCTCGCGCATGATGATCTCGGCCCTGTCCGCGTCGCCTTTCTCTAACGCTTCGAGGATCTGACGATGATAATGGTTGGAGATGACCCGCTCGTGCGGCGTGTACCAGAAGAACGTCTTGAACATGAGCGGCACCTCGACGGTCCGGTTGATGAGGCGCCCGAGCCGCCTGTTGCGGCTCGCCTCCACGATGGTGCCGTGGAACTCCTGGTTGAGCCTGACGAGAGTACGGATCTCCTCCTCGTGCTCATCGAACCGGCCCTGGAGCCCCTCCATCTCCCCCGCCAGCTCCCGCAGCCGCTCTAGTTCATGCCATTGTATGCGGCCCGCCGCCCGTCTCGCGGCATGACCCTCAAGGACAGCGCGAAGATCGTAGATGTCCCACACGTCCTCGATCGAGAAAGAGCACACCGTGGCCCCGCAGTTTGGCGCGATCTCGACTAACCCCTCCGCCTCCAACATCGTGAGGGCTTGCCGTACAGGCGTCCGGCTCACCCAGAGAC
>CADDZK010000369.1 GCA_902812425.1 Actinomycetota bacterium | reverse complement strand
GGCTTTATCCGCAGCCTCGAACGCCCTGTCCACGTCCTCTTTGCCCGAGGCCGGCGCCTGGGCGAACGTCTCGCCCGTTGCCGGGTTGACGAGGTCGTAGAAGCGGCCCTCTGCGGGCTCGACGCTCTCCCCACCGACGAAGTTCTTCACCCGCTTTGTCTCTGTCTGCATCAGGATCTCCTTTCTTGTCCGTCTATCTGACCGTGAGCCGCCCCGAACTCTCGGCGAGCACCTCTGCGGCGCAGTTGCGGCCCGGCGCGCCGAAGACGGCCCCGCCGGGCCAGGTGCCCGCGCCGCAGAGGTAGAGGTTCTCGACCGGCGTGCGGTAGCCTGAATAACCGGGGGCGGGGCGGCCCCCGAACATTCTGTCGGGCAGGATCTCACCGTGGAAGATGTTGCCGCCCGTTATCCCGATCCGGGTCTCTATATCCCGCGGACCCAGTACCTCGATATGTTCGATGGCCCCGGGCAAATTCGGCGCGTACTCGGCGAAGGTCTGTATGATGTTCGCCCCGATCTCATCCCGCCGCTGGTCCCACGTACCTCTGTCCAGCTCGTAGGGCGCGTACTGGCAGAAAAGGCTCATGGTGTGCCTGCCCGGTGGGGCGAGTCCCTCCTCCGTGGCGCTCTGGATGTAGCCCTCCATGAACGGTTTCTCGGAGGGTCTTCTCCTTTTGCAGTCCTCCCACGCCCTCTGCAGGTAGTCTATGGAAGGGTTGATGACGACGGCGCCTGTGTGCTGCGGTCCGACCTCTTTTCCTGGCAACGCCGTGAAGTCGGGCAGCTCACCGAGCGCGAGCAGGACCTTCACCACGGAACCCTTCGTGTCAGTATCCTTCACGCCATCGACCAGCCCGGGGGGCAGATGCTCCTCGCCGACCATCCCGAGGAAGGTACGCTCCGGGTCGGCGTTCGAGAGGACGACGTCGGCCTCGAAAGAGCGTCCGTCTACGAGGTGGACGCCGCGCGCCACGCCGTCCTGGATCTCTATCCTCGCGACTTCCGCGTCGGTGAGTATCTCGGCCCCGTACGCCCTCGCGGACGAGGCGATGGATTCTGCGACGGCCCCCATGCCGCCGCGGACGAAGCCCCAGGCTCCCTGGTGGCCTTCGAGGTTGCCGATGATGTGATGGTACTTGACGTAGGCTGTCCCCGGGTCGCGAGGCCCCGCGTTCGTCCCGATCACACCCCCTACGCAAAGCGGCGCCTTGACCTCCTCTGACTCGAAGTACTCGTCGAGGAGCCCTGCGACGCTCGCGCGGGTAAGCGTCTCCCAGTCCCTTTCACCGTGAGGGCCTTCGAAGGCGCGTTCTATCTCTTCTGCGGTGGGGCCGGGTCCTGCGAGGAGCGGGCGCATGCGGGCGATGATGCGGTCCCATATCTCCCAGTAGGCGTCGTACGAGGCGGCGTCCCTCTCGGAGAACTTGAGGATCTGAGCCTTCGTCTTCGCACTATCGAGGAAAGAGAACAGGTGGCGGCCGTCTGGGAAGGGGACGAAGTACTGGGGGTCGAGGGCCCGCACGTCGTAGCCGTGGCGCTTCAGGCCGAGGTCGCTTATCACCTCGGGCAGGAGCAGGCTGCAAACGTAGGAGCACGTCGAGAGCCTGTAGCCCGGCCAGGGCTCCTCCGTTACCGTGGCGCCCCCGATGACGTTGCGGCGCTCCAGTACCAGAACGCGCCTGCCGGCCTTGGCGAGGTAAGCGGCGGAGATCAGGCCGTTGTGCCCCGAGCCGACTACGATCGCGTCGTAGCGGCCGCTACTCAACGGCGCCAGCCTCGAACTCTTCTCTGCTCATCTTCATCAGATGCTCCGGCTGTTGCTCTTCCGGGACCTGGATGGTCTTGACGTAGCGGAAACCGGCCTTCTCGTAGGCCCTGATGGCGGCCTCGTTCCTGGCCTCGGGACCGATCACACAGGCCCTCACATCCTCGTTATCGAAGACGACCTCCCCGAGGAAACGCCTCAGGATGTGGCTACCCAACCCGCGGTACACGTACTCGGCCTCGCCGATGAACAGGTCTACACCGGCGGAGTCCTCGACATCCACCAGCCTCGCATACTCTTCGTCGTGGGCGATCAGGTACGTCTGGATGTAGCCGATAGGCGAGCTTTCGTAGAGGATCACGAACGGCTCGACCTGGTCCCGCCCCTCTATACGCGGGACGAACTTCTCCTCGATCTCCGCGTAAGAAGTTCCCTCGTCGTACCACCAGCGGAAGACGTGCGGTGCGCCCAGCCAGCGATGCATTAGCGGCAGGTCGGGGATAGTAAGCCTCCGAAATTCGATCCTCGCGGGGTCCGGCGCGGCATGCGCCGGAAGAGATCTCCGCTCCTCACGGATACCGGCAATGTTCGACGGCTCCCGCTCGGCCACGCTACATCGTCCTCTGGCCGGGTTCGTCGTCTTTGGCGTACGGGTACCACCACTCTTTCTTCTCTATCTTCGGGTCGATGTGGACGTGCTTTGACTCCTGGAAGGCTTCGAGGCCCTCGCGCCCGAGCTCGCGTCCGATGCCGCTACCCTTCTGGCCGCCGAAGGGGGCTGCGTCGTTGTCCGTGAGGGGGTCGTTGATCCAGACGGTCCCCGCGCGGATTCCGCGCATGCACCTGAGCATCTTCTCGAAGTCCCTCGTGTACACGTTGGCCCCGAGCCCGTAAGGCACGGAGTTGGCCTGCTCGATGGCTTCATCCAGGCTGTCTACCCTGACTATGGGTACGACCGGCCCGAAGGTCTCCTCGCGCATAACCCTCATCGAGGGCTCGACCCCGACGAGCACGGTCGGCCTGTAGAAGAAGCCCCGATCGCCGAAGCGTTCGCCTCCTGTGACGAGCTTCGCGCCCATCTCTATCGCCTCGCCGACGTGCCGCTCGACCTTCTCGCGGCCCTTCGCGTTCACCATGGGGCCTATGTCCGTCGAGCGGTCCATCGGGTCCCCGACCTTCAGGGACTCGACGAACTCCTTCGAAGCCTCGACGAAGTCGTCCGCTATCTTCTTCTCGACGTAGAACCGCTCGGAGGAGGTACAAACCTGCCCCGCGTTCAGGCAGGCGGCCCAGACGGCGCCCTGGGCGGCGATCTCGACGTCCACGTCGTCGCAGATTATGAAAGGGTCTTTACCGCCCAGCTCCAGGTTCGCCCGGATCAGGCGCTCCGCGGCGGCGACGCCGACCTTCCTGCCCGTCTCCTGGCTCCCCGTGAAGGCCACCATGTCGACGCCGGGGTGCCGTACCAGCATCTCCCCGACGTCGCCGGCCCCGTAGACGACCTGGAGGAGCCCTTCTGGCAGGCCATCGATCAGCTCGGCCATCCTGCGGGTCGCGAGCGGCGTCTCCTCGGATGGTTTCAGGATAACGGCGTTCCCCGCGGCGAGGGCGGGGGCCACCTTCCAGGCCGCGAGCAGGAGCGGGTAGTTCCAGGGGACGATACAGGCGACGGTGCCAATCGGTTCCTTTATCACCAGGGCGAGCTGCTGGGGCTCGATGGGGGCGGGTAGGTAGCCCACGTTGTCGCGGGCGATCTCACCGTAGTAGTCAAAGCAGGCCGCCGTCCAGCCTACCTCGTCGTGGTTCTCGATAAAGGGCTTGCCGCCCTCGTGGGTCATGATCTCCGCCAGCTCATCTGAGTGATCGCGCAGGGAGCGTGAGATCTCGTGGAAGACCTCGGCCCTGTCGAGCCCGGCGAAGGAGCGCCATTCCTCGAAGCCCCTGCGGGCGTTCTGTGCGGCCCTGTCGAGGTCTTCGCGGGACGAAGCCTCTATCTCCTCTATGCTCTCCCCTGTAGCCGGGTTCAATACGTTCAGGCGGCCGCTCATCTCTCTAGGCGCCCTCCCTGCGCGCCAGGATGCGGCTGCCGCCGAGGATCAGGACCATCGTCGTGGCTATCACAACGGTCGAGAGCGCGTTGATGACGGGACTGACACCGAACTTGATCATGGAGTAGATCTTGAGTGGCAGCGTGCTCGAACCGACCCCTGAGACGAAGAACGTTATCACGAAGTCGTCGAAGGAGAGCGTGAACGCGAGG
>CADDZK010000368.1 GCA_902812425.1 Actinomycetota bacterium | reverse complement strand
GAAGGTGGCTCGGGGGCACCGATCGACAGCTCCGGGCGATGATGCTCTCCCCGTTCGTGAGCCAGAAGCTGGGCACGTTTATCAACAAGGAGCACTACGAGTACATGCTCGTCCTCAAGGATCTCATCGAATCAGGCAAGGTGACACCTGTCATCGACAGAACCTATCCGCTTAGCGAAGTGCCTGAGGCCATCAGGTATCTGGAAGAAGGACACGCTCAAGGAAAGATCGTCATCAGCGTCTTAGAGGAGTAGCGCCCACGCTACGGGTCTCGCGACCACCGAGGAGAGGAGAAGGCTATGGACGGGCAAGTACTCAGATCATCTCCTACGCGACCGACCAGGGAAGGGCAACGTAGGGCTGCACGCACTACCGCTGACGTATCGCTACGTACGGCAGCGGTAGTCGCGGGGCTCGGGCTGTTGGTCATGGCCATCCTCGCGGGCACCGTGACCGCTGTCTTTGGGAGCCTTATCGTCGCGGGAGATGCGGCACAGACGGCACGGAACATCGTGGAGAACGAGCTGCTCTTTCGGTCAATCATCTGCGGCTTCTTGATCGTAGCGATTCTTGATGTGGTTGTGGCTTGGGCCCTCTATGTACTCCTCAGGCCGGCAGGCAGGAGCATCGCGTTGCTCTCTGCGTGGTTCAGGGTTGTGTATGCGGCCGTCTTTGCGGCTGCACTAGGGAACCTCTTTGTCGCCGTGCGCCTCCTGAGCGACGCCGACTCCCTAAAAGCCTTCGGAGCCGGACAGTTGGACGCCCAGGCGATGATGTCCGTGAACGCGTTCAACGACGGGTGGGATCTAGCGCTGGTGATCTTCGGCCTTCACCTGCTCGTGCTCGGTTACCTAATCTTCAAGTCGGGCTACATCCCACGAGTTCTCGGCATCCTGGTGATGATCGCGTCGTTTGGCTATCTGATAGACAGCTTCGGCGGGTTGCTCTCGACGAGCTACAACATCAACCTCGCCCAGTTCACATTTATTGGGGAGGTGTTGCTCATGGTCTGGCTCTTGTGGAAAGGGGTGAGGCTCAAAGAACCACCTGCAGCGTGAGATCTAGCCTCGGCGGTCGTGGCGTTGCTCGCCGGAACCGTCAGGGTACGAACGTTTCCGGAGTGAGTGCATGCCTCCAGGATCCGAGGAGATGAAGAATATGCAGAAGGTCTGTATCGTTGGCGCCTCCGGGAAGCTCGGGCAGTACATGGTGGGGCACGCGCTGGATCGTGGCTACGAGGTTGTCGGCGTGTGCCGGGAGGAGAGCGTGGGGAAGCTCGACGCTTTCAAGGGGCGCATCAGCATAGTTCCAGGTGCGACGGATGACCGTGAGGTGATCAGGAGCGCAGTAGCTGGCTGTGATGGGGTGCTGGTTGTGCTGGTCCCGTGGGGGGTGCACCACTACGCTTCCGGAACGGCGCAGGCGGTGCTCGACCACGCGCCTCCGGGGGCGCGTCTGGTGTTCTCGACAGGGTGGTATCCCAGTCGCGACGGCAAGGACGTCTACCCATGGAGCGTCAAGGCGAAGGTGCTTCTCGGGTGGCTGGCTCGGCTTGCTCGCGTGGTGGACCTCGGCGACCAGGTCGAGGCGACCCGACGCGTGTTCGCAAGCGACACGCTGTGGACTGTTGTACGCGGGAGCGATCTGGAGGAGGGAAAGAGCCAGGGCCTTCCCGTGTGGAGCCGTCACGTGGGTGATCCCATCCTCGAGAGCAACCTCACGCGTCGTGTGGACTTCGCCCTCTTCATGGTGGCCGCCCTAGAGAACGACGAGCTCATCCACGAGGCCCCTGCGATCGTCGGTCGCCTGACGCCCTCTGCGCTCGCTTTCGAAGCGCAGACTGTCGAAGCACGAAGTTAGAACAAGAGATGGCGGTGACGCGGTAGCTTATTCACCTGGGTGCGTGGAAGGGGTCAGCGTGTTGAAAAACCCCTTCACGCTCTCCTCTGCCCTCGTTTCAAGTGCCGAAAACGCCGTTCTTGTGGGTATTAGCCTCCTCTTGGTGCTCGTTTGGACTGAAGAGACTGGGCCGAGTACGACATTTTCAACAGGCTGATAAGTTCTCCTAAGTAGCACCCTCTTCGCGGCTGTGGTGCCATTGCCGAATGCGCTTTGCTGCGAGCTCGCAGCAGAGGAGATCGAGGTAACTGCCTCCTAGCTAGTTCAAGGGGTAGAGCAGTGCTAAGGTGGTGTGGTGAGTTCATCGGGTTGGACAGTAGTCGCGCTCCCTGATCTGCCCCGCGTGCCTGGCCGTAAGGACATCGAATGACTCCCCGTGCAGCACGCAATGCGTCTCAGTGCTTTCGGAGCCACCAACGTCTTTATCGCACCGGTTGGCAATGAGGAGTTGCTTGGAGAGCCCGACGAGACAGGCGAGGACGGTCAAGAGGAGATCTATGTAGTGCTTAGGGGTGCGAGGCGCTTCGAAGTTGACGACGAGGTCTTAGAGGTAGGTGGTGGCTTGAGCCGGGAAGCGCAGTGCTTGTGATAGGGGCACCACCTGGTAGCTTGCGGCGCTCGACGTGGCGACCGGAATGGTTCGCTGAGATCTCAAAGGTCGGCGACGGAGACAGGCGGGCGCAGCCTGATTGACTGGAGTGCTCCATCTACCTAATCGCCCTAATGCGTAAAAGGGTCTTTAGGAAACTCGATCTGTCAAACTTCCCAGAACTCCGCGTGGCACGCGGCAGTACCTATGGCCGTCTCTCAACCAGCGTGGCTGCCTCAGAGTGTTAATGGCGTCATTTGACTAAAGGGTTGATCAAAGTTTGTCAGGACAGTCACGCACTCTGGTATTAGGCTAGGTGTGCAACATAGGGGGCGCTACAGCGTATGCTCGCTCTCGCCCCGCACGAAAGGAGGCGGATCATGACACAAGAGCTGATCCATGAGAGGGCAAGCGAGCGCGTCAGCGCACCGGCGACCCGCATACCGAACACCAGGATGTCCCTCTTCCTGGCTGCCGTCCTGTATATAGCCTGGGTCCTGGCGACCTACCTGCTCGAAGGGCACATCCATACCTTGCTGCGCCCCGAAGCGATGGGCGCAAGGCTCACGTACGCCCTCATAGCCAACGTCCTCATAGGGATAGTAGGGTCGGCCCTGGTCATCCGCTTCGCGTCGAGGGTGGGTATCGTATCGAGTGCGCAGGCCGGGTTTAAGGGACTGGGGCACGCTGCCATAGCCGTGGTGATCGGGGCGGCGCTCGGGTTCGGTATCTACGCCTTGCAGGGCGCCCCCACTTGGAACCCCGTGGTACTCGTCAACGCCTACGCGCAGGTGCTAGTTGGCTCCATAGCTGAAGTCTTGGTGTGCTGGGCCGTGATAGGCGCCATCGGTCAGTCCTTGCTGCGAGAAAAGCGCGGCAGATGGGTCTCCGCGATCATCGCCGCGCTCATCGCGAGCGTTTTGTTCGGCCTCTACCACTTCGGCCACAGCCCGCCGTTCAACACGGTGCCCCTGGTGGTGTTCCTGAGCATAATAGGGCTTGTGACGAGCGTGTTCTTCTTCGTCTCAAGGGACGTCTACGGGACCATCGCCTTCCACAACTTCCTTGGGATCACCGGTGTGATCGGGGCGCTTGAGGCCTCGGGCAACCTCGCTGCCTTCGCGCATCCGATAATCCCGCTGTTGGTCATGGCCGTGGTAGCCGTAGCCTTGCTGATCGGGGCGCACGTGCTCTGGCTCAACTCGGCAGCCGCACCCAAGCCTCCGCGCGTGAGCTGAGATTGCGCGCATAGCCCTAGGCAGACGGTGGCTGAGGAGGCTCCTCTAGAGGAGCCTCCTCAGCTTCAAATATCGCTCGATCCCTGCCAACCCGAACAGTAGCCGCGCACGACGTGGCAATAACGCTCGCGCGGTCTCCAGCTCGACCACCTCAGGTTCGCCGACCGTCCAGATCTCGCCCCTGGTCTCGATCGTCGCCCGGCCGGCGGCCAGGACGTTCTTTAGCCAGTCTACTCTCTCCCCGAAGGGCAACGATACGACGAACCCATCTGCCGTAGGCACAGCCCATATAGGGGTGACGTACTCCCG
>CADDZK010000367.1 GCA_902812425.1 Actinomycetota bacterium | reverse complement strand
CATGTGTACCTCCCTTCGGTCGGTAGCATTTCAGCACGTCGCCCTGCGGGCGACTTGTCAGCACTTCAGCACGCTTCGAGCCTGCAGTTCTCGCTTTCAGCCTTTCCTCGAATAGCATCGCGCAGATTTGCGAAGCGAAACTCACCGGCAGGAACTCTCGAAGGACGGTCACTCTCTCCGCACACCCTTGCTGAAATGCTGAGAAGCTGACAGGCGGAGGCAGAAGGGCGTAGCGTGCTGAAATGCTAATAATCGTAGAACCCTCCGCCGGTCTTGCGGCCCAGTCTGCCCATCCTTACCAGCTCCTTCAGGATGCGAGGTGGCTCGTAGTAAGGGTCGCCCGTCGTGTCGTGGACGTAGGAGATCACATCGAGGCCGACGTCGAGCCCTATGAAGTCGCCGAGCTCAAAGGGGCCTATGGGGAATCCCACACCCCTCTTTACCAGAAGGTCGATGTCCTCCTTGGTCGCGACGCCCCCTTCGAGCAGCCTGCAGGCCTCGAGCAGCATCGGCATGAGGAAACGGTTCGCCACGAAACCGGGGATGTCCTTCTCGACCACGACGGGGAGCTTGCCGAAGGAGGCGACGAGCGCCTTGACCCGCTCGACGGTCTCGTCGCTGGTGAGGAGGCCGCGCGGTATCTCGACGGCCTCGCGTACCGGCGGCGGGGTGAAGAAGTGCATCCCACAGACGCTCTCGGGGCGGCGCGTCGCCGAGGCGAGGTCGGTTATGGAGATAGAAGAGGTGTTGGTAAGGATGAGCGAACCCTCTGGGAGCAGTGCGTCGAGGACGGCGAGGACCTCCTTCTTCGGGCCGACCTTCTCGACGATGGCCTCTATGATTGCCCCTACATTGCCGAGGTCTTCCGTGCGCGTCGTCCAGTGGATGCGGTCATAGTGGGAGGCAGCCTCCTTTTCGGAGAAGGCGCCCCTATCTGCGAAGCGCGAGAGGCCCTCGCGGACATAGACCTGGGCCTTCTCCAGCGATTCGACCGAGGCGTCGCAGGCGATGACCCTGTAGCCTGACTGGGCCGCGAGCTGGACTATTCCTGAGCCCATCGTGCCGGTGCCGAGGACGCCTATGGTGTCGGGGTCCACTAGACCTCACCCGTGCGGGAGAGATTCTCGGCGTGCACTATCAGGGTCCTGACCCTCTCGCCGAAGGTGGCGAAGCGCTCGTCCGTGGTCTGGCCCTTCTTCCAGCGGGCGTAGATCTGCTGCAGTATCCCCGCCAGCTTGAAGTAGCCGAAGACGACGTACCAGTGCATCTCCGAGAGGTCGCGCCCGCTCTCCTCGGCGTAGAGGTCGATGAGCTCTCTGCGGCTCATGAAGCCCGGTGTCACCGTCACGGTCGGCATGACCGCTTTGAGTTCGTCAGGGTCGTCGGCTTCGATCCAGTAGGAGAGCGAGACGGCGAGGTCGAACAGGGGGTCCCCGACGGTAGCCATCTCCCAGTCGAGTACGGCCCTGACGTGCGTGAGGTCCTCCGGGTCGAGGACGAGGTTGTTCAGTTTGTAGTCGTTGTGGATGATGGAAGGCGGAGGGCTCTCGGGGATGTCGCGGGCGAGCCATTCAGTGAGGGGCTCGACCTCTCTTATCTCCTCGGTCTTCGCCTTTTCGTAGCGCGAGATCCAACCCTCCGTCTGACGCTCCAGGAAACCTTCTGGCCTACCGAGATCCCCGAGCCCCGCCTCCTCTACGTCCACAGCGTGCAATTGCACGAGCGTGTCTACGACGGTGCGCGAGACCCCGCGGCACAGGTTCTCGTCTGGCTCTATGCTATCGGGGAACGACTCGTCGAGCACGACGCCTTCCCTGCGCTCCATCACGTAGAAAGGAGCGCCAATGACCGACTCGTCCTCGCAGAAGAAGAAGGGCCTGGGGGCGAGCGGGTAGACGGCGTTGAGCTTTTCGAGAATGCCCGACTCACGGCCCATGTCGTGCGCCTTCGGCGGTACGGGGCCGAGCGGTGGCCGCCTCAGCACGCCCTCCCAGTCCCCGACCTTCAAAAGGTAAGTCAGGTTCGAGGCGCCGGACGGGAACTGGCTGACCTCGAGGTCGCCTTCCGGCACGTCATCGACGTGCGCCCGCAGGTAGCGCTCGACGGCTTCGAGGTCGAAATACTCGCCCTCACGCACGTTTATCGTCTCGCTCATCCCCCTCCTCCCTGGCTCGCACCGGAGACCCGAGGTCCACGGCAGGGCGAAGCTCCCCTTCCACTACCTCGGGGATCAGATCACTCGCCCCCACGTCCGCGACGAAGTCGAAGGCGTCCACCCTGTCGTTCTCGAAGAACCACCGCCCTGTCCGACTCTGCTTGAGCGCGCGGGGGACATCGTCCATGTGGCGTGCGGCGAAGTCGAGCGCCAGCCACGCTGCGTCGTTCAGCCGCCAGCCTTCCACGTCCATATACGAGAGTATCGTGGCCGCGCCGAGGAAGTCCTCGACGGTGAAGCGGCCCGCCGAGCCTGCGCAGACGAGGTAGATGGAGTCCGTGCCCGAGGCTTCGAGGTAACGGGCGACGGCAGGAGCGTTGCGGAGGCTCCCGAGGAGGACCCTATCCGCCGGTTCTATATCGGCGATGGCGCGGGTGCCGTTGGTGGTAACGAAGATCACGTCTTTCTCTCTGACGACGTCGGGCGCGTACTCCTCGGGGAAGGGACCGTGGTCGTAGCCCTCTATCCGCGCGGCGTCCTGCTCGCCGCCGCGCAGCACGCCCGCCGCATCGAGCCTTGTGCGTACCTCATCAGCCTCTTCGAGGCTGGCCACGGGGTAGACGCTTCTCGCCCCGTTCTCCAGGATGGTCAGCAGGGTCGTCGTCGCCATGAACACGTCGATGACGATGGCGGTCGCGCCCGCAAGCCTCTCCGGTACGATCTCCTGCCGCGTCATAAGAACCCGAAGCCTCTTCAAGAAATCGCCAACCCCCGTCTCGTCAGAAAGCCCGCACCATTCTACAAAAAACACGCCGCACGGAACCGCAACTGACCCGAGACCCCGCAGGACGGACGCGACGAGCCGGCACAGGTTCCGGCTTGCACCACCGGGGCAGAGTCTAGAATAACATCGAACACCCGTACTCTAAGAAGATCCAGAGGCGTTGTGGGCGCGCCGGAGCGGCGCAGGGGCAACCCTTACCTCTTCCTGTCGCTCGGCGTAGGCTTCGTGATCGCCGCCGCGGCCTTCCTCGGCAAGGGCGTATCGGGCATGCGCCCCGAGCAGCGCGCCGTCGCACCGCCCGTGAGCAAGGAGCGCGGGCTCATAACGCCGGCAGAGGCCGCGATGGAGACCTCGCTCACCGTGCGCGAGGCCGACTCGATGCTCTCGGGGCTCGCGGGTAGAGGGCACCTCGCGGTACGGAGCAGAGACGGGGCCCTGTTCTACGCGTTGCCCGGCAGAGACAACCCCGAACTGGAGAGCATGGAGTAAGAGCTACCTGCCCGTGAACTCGGGCCGGCGCCTCTCGAAGAACGCGGCGACGCCCTCTTTGTGGTCCTGCGTGTAGCCGCAGAGGGTCTGGCCTTCGGCCTCGCGTTCGAGGGCAGTCTCCAGGTCGGACTCGAAGCCGGTGTAGAGAGAGTGTTTGATCTTACCTAGCGCCGCCGTCGGCATCGCGGCGAGGTGCCCTGCGAGCTTTCGGGTCTCTTCCTGCAGGGCCTCGTCGGGGACGACCTTGCCCACAAGGCCTATCCTGTACGCCTCCTCCGCTTCGACGGCGTCGCCGAGCATGCTCATCTGCATCGCTCTTCCCAGGCCGACGACGCGCGACAAAAAGAACGTAACGCCGGCGTCGGGCATGAGCCCGATCTTGATAAAGGCCACAGAGAACTTCGCGCTCTCGGCGGCGACTCGCAGGTCGCACGCGAGCGCAAGGCCCATCCCCGCCCCGTAGACGGGGCCGTGCAGCGAGGCCACTATCGGCTTCTCGACGGCGACCATCATCTTCACCAGGCGGCTGTACGTGGTGCGCAGGTACTCACCGAGGTCGGGCTCTCCGTTTGCCCCCTGGACGACCTCCGCCAGGTCGGCGCCCGCGGAGAACCCCCGCCCCTCACCCCGCAGGACGATGCAGC
>CADDZK010000366.1 GCA_902812425.1 Actinomycetota bacterium | reverse complement strand
GGCGTCGGGGTCACGAGAGGCATCACGGCCACGATGGGCGTACTGGTGGCGCATGGACGCGGCTACGTCGATGGGTGTTGCACCTCAACCCCTTCGCGCATTCGCACGGACACTCCCACGGAGTCCGAAACTCCGTGGATGACGCCCTTGAGTCGAGTGAGGCGGGCATAGGGGCATTGAAGATCTCGTTGGCCGCGTTGATGGTGACGGCACTGTTGCAGGCTGTGATCGTCTGGGTTTCTGGGTCGGTCGCGCTACTTGCTGACACGATCCACAACTTCGGCGACGCCCTGACGGCCCTGCCATTGTGGGTCGCCTTCGCCCTCACGAGGCGCGTGGCTAACCGTTCGTACACCTACGGCTACGGCAGGGCGGAGGATCTGGCCGGTGTCTTTATCGTGGCGACGATCTTCTTCTCCGCGTGTGTTGCCGGCTACGAGTCTGTCGCCAAGTTGATCCAGGGCTCCGAAATATCGAACGTGGGATGGGTTGCCGCCGCCGCGGTGGTTGGCTTCCTCGGCAACGAGGTGGTCGCCCGCTATAGGATCGGTGTAGGAAAGAGGATAGGCAGCGCGGCGCTCGTCGCCGACGGCGAGCACGCCCGCACCGACGGGTTCACCTCTCTTGCTGTGCTCGTGGGCGCCCTAGGCGTATGGCTCGGCTACCCGATACTCGACCCGCTGGTCGGCCTACTCATCACGGTGGCCATCCTCTACATAGTCAAGGACTCGGCGCTGGCGATCTGGAGGCGAATGATGGACGCTGTGGACCCCGAGGTGGTCGACGCAATAGAAGGGGCGGCAGCCGGGGTGGCGCAGATCGAAGGCGTCGAGTCGGTTCGGGCACGATGGGTCGGCCACCGCGTACACGGGGAGGTCGCAGTCCGTATGGACGGGGCGATGAGCGTCGCCGCGGCGGCAAGGGTCGAGCAGGAGGTGCGAGAGTCGGCCAGACGCGCCGTTCCGATGCTTGAGCGGCTGGTCATTGAGGTCGCGGCGCGCTAGCCGTCTGGCTTGTGGCCGTCGGTCTTTTCTTTTTGGAGGTGCGCCAGCAGGTCTGCTACTCCCAAAATCGACGGAGCGTGAGTGGAGCGATCCTCGTCGAATAATCTGCCCCTCGTGGATTCGCATCTCGACCTGGCGGAGAACGCGACGCTGTTCGGCCGTGACCTGACCTCGAGTGTGGCCGAGATAAGGGCGGTCGAGAAGCGCGCGGCGGGGCAGGCTACCGTCTCCCTACCCGAGCTCGAGCGGGGCGGCATAGCCGTGGTATTTGCGACCGTAACAGCGGGATTCCTGGCGGAGGACGTCGGCGAGGGTTCCGAGCCGGGATCGGCCGTCTACCGCACGCCCGAGGAGGCCGAAACACAGGCGCTCGCCCAGATCGAACTTTATGAGCGTTGGGAAGAGCAGGGACGCGCGAGGATTATCAGGTCCGTCGGCGACCTGGATCGTCACCTGCGATTGTGGCGACACGACCGCAGGCCCGGCCTGGTTCTGCTCATGGAAGGTGCGGACCCCATCGTTCACGTACCCGACCTGCCCGAATGGTGGCGACGTGGTCTACGTATGATCGGGCTTACTTTCGGAGATACGAGGTACGGAGCAGGGGTGGCTGGAGGCGGCCCGACGTTCAAGCGGGGAGGCCTGACGCCTGATGGTTTCGAACTACTCGGGCAGATGGCGGACCTTGGCTTCGTATGGGACATTTCGCATCTAGCCGAGGAGGGAATATGGCAGGGTCTGGATCTGGGGTTCCCCCGCGTTTGCGCCTCGCACGCGAACGCCCGTGCCCTGACCCCGACGGATAGGCATCTGGGCGACGAAGTCATGCGCGCAGTGGCCGAACGGGGCGGGGTTATCGGGCTCGTCCTCTATAACGGGTTTCTCGACCCTGGCTGGAGACGAGGCGAACCGACCTCCGTCACGTTCGACGAGCACCTGAGACGACACGCCAGCCATATCGCAAACCTCTGCGGTTGGAATCACGTAGGAATAGGGTCCGACCTGGACGGAGGCTTCGGCCTCGAAGAGAGTCCACTAGAGATAGATACGGTGGCCGACCTGTACAGAGTGGGGTCGGTCGTGCCCGCCGACGTTCGAGAGGCGGTGCTAAGCGCGAACTGGCTGGATTTCCTCCGAATCTCACTGCCGCAAACCTCGTAGTGACGCTCTGACAGCACGCGGCTTTTCCTGGAGCCTACTCGCTCTCTTTGCGCGGCAGGAAGTTGTGGGCCTGCTCGCGGAGGCGGGCGCGCAGGTCCTCGAAGGTGATACCGCTGAGGGAGGGCAGCTCGAAGTCCTTGAGCATCCTGGTCAGGACACCACTGCCGCCGAGCTCGACCCACTCCTCCACCCGCATCTTCGCCAGCGTCTCGACGACCTTGACCCAGCGCACGGGCGCGACCATCTGCTCCTTGAGCGCCCCCTTTACGGCTTCCGCGCTCGTGAGTACCGAGCCGTCCATGGCGCTGACTATAGGGACCTGCGGCACGTGGAAATCGACGGAATCGAGAACCTCTCTCATCTTCTCGCCGGCGGCGGCCACGTACGGTGAGTGGGCGGCGAAGGAGACGTTTAGCGGGATCTTGCGTCCCCGGATCTTCGAGACCGCGTCCCCGAGGGCGTCGCGCAGCCCGGAGACTACCGTCTGGCGCGGGGAGTTGTAGTTGGCGACCACGGCGCCGCGCCCGCCGAGCGCCTTCTCGACCTCCTCAGGGTCCGTCCTGAGGATGGCGACCATCCCGCCGGGACACTCTTTGGCGGCCTCGGCGAGGAAGTGGTCGCGCTGCGCCACCAGCCAGAGGCCCGTCTCAAAGTCGAAGCAACCGGCGGCGTAGGCCGCACCGTACTCGCCGAGCGAGTGTCCTGCAACCACGTCGGGGCGGACGTTCAGGATGCGGCTCTCATCGGCGTCGCGCGCCGCGCGGGCGAAGATCTTGACCTGGTCGGGGATGCGCTCGCCGACCACCCGCTGGATCTCAGGCACCATCTCGGGTGTAGGCTCGGGCGCACCGCCGCCCTGTCCTGGAAATACAAACGCTCTCATCTCTGTTCGTCAAACCTCGATAACATTCGGAGATACGACCCTACCCCAAAGGGGTAGAGAGACTTTTTACCACAGGGATACATTTTTTAATAGTGCGCCGACGACGCACGGGGCATCGCTACCCTGGCGCGAGATCCCGGCGCACCTGCCCTCGTCCCTGCCGATCTCACGCGCGGCCACCCTCTCTCCCACCGGCGTCGCGGATACCGGCGTTCACGGCTCACCTCACGATAAGGTACATCGCGAGGAACGGCAGGATCACATATAGAACGGGGAACGTCGAAAACCGGATACGAATAGAGAGATAGTCAGGAACGCGAAGTAAGCCTCTCTGGGCCCAAGGTCAGGTAAGGACACTCTCCTTCCACACTACCGGCTACGGCGCCACGACGCGCAGTGCGTTCGGGAGCACCCGCGCCTTGAAGTGACGGGTGTTCACGAGCATCTCGCCGTCCACGTGCGCAGGGACCTCTTCCGAGAGCTCTACCTCGACCTCCCGCGCGCGGGCCGTATGCACCTTCGGCCGCTTCGAGAGCGTGCCCCTGAGCGCTGAAGGTATGAGCCGCAGAACCTCGGCCCGGCTCACCTCCTCGGACCAGATCACATCGAAGAGCCCATCGTCGAGTACCGCCTCCGGTGCGAGCCTGAACAGCGAGCCGTATGTGGTCCCTATGGCCACGGCGACGAGTATGGTCTTGGCCTCGATGATCTCGCCGTCTAGCGTGAGTCTGGCCTCGTGGCACCTGAAGTTCCTGAGCAACCGCCCCACCGACCACAGGTATCGTCCCGTCCCCCCGAGATACACCGGCGCCTCGACGACTCCGGCTGCCACCTCAGCGTCGAAGCCGATTCCGAGCCCGTTGTTGAAAGGGACCCCGTTGACCTCCCCCGTATCTACCACGCGAACCTTTCCCCCGACGAGAACTTCCAGCGCCCGACGTAGCCCGGTACCCACCCCGAGAGCCTTGACGTAGTCGTTGCCGCTACCCGCGGGCAAAACACCCATCGTCCGGCCCGTCGTCGCGCACGCCGCAGCCACCTCGTGTACCGT
>CADDZK010000365.1 GCA_902812425.1 Actinomycetota bacterium | reverse complement strand
CTTCTCTTCTTTCGTTCTCCTGGCGATCTCTGCCCACGGAAGTTTCCTTGGCGGTCTTCTGGGGCTTCGGTACGGGTTCTCCCATCTCCTCTTTACTCTTGGCCCACTTCACGGCCACCTCGAAGGGGATGCCTTGCACGTCCTGGTAGAGGGCCTCGGAGAAGGGCCAGCTAGTCTCAGCCCTGAGCTTAAGGAGGGCTGTGGGTCTCTTGGCACACATCGCACACAAATTCGAGCACCTCTCGCAAACCTACCTTCACCTTGACGGCCACGAATAGACCGGGACAGAGCTCGATGAAGCTACAGGGGGCGTTGTGCCACTTCGTCTCCTATCCCCGAGCAGGCTCGTACGTGGTGATCAACACGCCCTTGCTCGTGGTGCTGCTCTCGACCAGCCGCAGCGACGCGTGCGTGTCGCCATCGAACAGCCGCCGTCCGGTGCCCAACACCACAGGTGCGATCATCAGCAGGTACTCGTCGATGAGATCGGCGGCCATCAGCGAGCCGATCAGCACGCCGCTACCCATGATCACGAGGTTCGCTTCAGAGCTTTGCTTGAGGTCCCCAACGGCGACCGGAACGTTGCCGCGCAGCAGGGTCGAGTTCGGCCAGTCGAGCCTCGCCTCTGGGTTGTTCGAGGCGACGAACTTGCTAGTGTTGTTGAGCGCGCTCTTGAACGGCCCGCCCTGGGCGTTCCAGGAGGCCAGCAACTCCTCGTAGGTGCGCCGCCCGAACAGAAACGCGCGATCACCGCCCATCCGCTCGCCCACCTTGGCCACCGTCGCCTCGTCGCTGTACGGGGCTGCCCAGCCCCCATGAGCGAACCCATCTCGCGTGTCCTCATCCGTGCGGCCCGGTCCTTGCATGACGCCGTCAAGCGTCACCCAGTTGATCACGATCACCTTTCCCATCTCCTGTCCTTTCGGTCTCGACAGCGCGATCCAGATGCTCGTCCCGGACGACAAGTACCAGCGAGCTTGCCACCCAACGTTCGACTCTTCCTCTTGCCCGAGATCCTTGGAGAAGCCATCATGTCACCGCCATCGCCGCCACGGGCGAGCCAACGACCTCGGATTCCTTTCATCGTGGCGACAGCCATGTTTCATAGCGAAGTTCGCAGAATCATCCTTCCACGCACTCCGGTGAATAAGCCGCTGGGCAATACCATACGCCCTCGATGACAGTGGGAGCTGGAAGCGTACGTACCGCGGTTGTGGGGGAAACCAGTGGGGCTGCAGGGGGCGCTGTTCTGCTACCTCGGAGCCCTTTATGAACACCTCATCGCGTGCCCCTGGTGCGGTAGTAGAGGTAAACCACGCCGCCCTCGAAACGGCGTTCGTCGAGCAGTTCGAGCTCCAGGCGAACATTAGGGGGGAGCGACCGTTTGACGCCTCCCACCACGATGGGAGCCCAGAACAGGTGGCACTCGTCTACCAACCCGGCCTCGAGAGCCTGGGCGGCGAGGTTCGGACCGCCCACGCTGATGTCGCGTTCCGCTTGCCCTTTCATCCGCCGGACCACTTCGGGGTCGAAGCTTCGCTCGATCCTGGTCCTGGCGCTCGATACTGTTTCGAGCGTCTTGGAGTACACGATCTTGTCGGCCGCCCGCCATATCCGTGCGTAGTCCATCTCCACGGGATGCCGGTCGGCGACAGCTTGCGTGGTCTCCCAGTAGCGCATCACCTCGTACATGAGACGGCCGTAGAGATAGGTGCCCACCTTACGCTCGAGGTCGTTGACGAAGGTATGCACCTCTTCGTCCGGCGCGGCCCAGTCGAAATTACCGTTCTCATCTGCCACGTAGCCGTCAAGCGACGCGATCGCCGAGTAGATGAGCTTGGCCACGGAAAGCCTCCTTTCACGCGCACCGCTTGATATCCGCACCAGCCCCAAGAAGCATAGCGTGACAATACTCAGATCCAAATAGGAGATGCCCGAAGAGGCGAGGTTCGTATCTTGCGAGATAGGCGAAGTTCGAAGAATCATCCTTCCACGCACTCCGGTGAATCAGACCCTTTGAGGTGCGCTAGGGTTCTTTATGTGGCATGCTTCGGGGTGTTAGTAGCAAGAGACACATGTGAAAGGCAAGTGTGCCATGGTCCGTCAAGCACACTTCATGGCTGTGGTGGGACTATTCCTGCTCGGGTGTGCCGTGCTTGTTGGTATTGGCTGTTCAGGGATTCGCTCGGAAGCCCCGCAGGAGAAGCAGGGACGCACTGAAGCCACCCACAAGGATCAAGGACGCTCGCCCGAAGCAACAGCGTCCGAAGAAGCCCGATGTGAGGGGACGCGGACCTACCAGAAAGGGTAGGTCGTTCGTGGACACCGGCACTAGCAGGCCCTATCGGCGTTAGTAATGTGGACACCGTATCCTCATGGGTTCTATCTACGGCTCTTCCAGTAGCACGCCGGTAAGCGGTTTCACCACACGAGTTCGGCCGCGACGAACACGAGACCCGAGGTTGCGGTTCCTATGAGAACCCCCGCGAGGACGTCGACCGGGAAGTGGACGCCGAGATAAACCCGGGAGAGGACGACCAGCAATCCAGCCACCACGAAGGCCGGGGCGAACGGCGGATAGAGGATAGAGAGGGTCAGGGCGCCCGCCGCCGCCGTCGCAGAGTGACCCGAGGGGAAAGAGCTCGACGAGGGCGTCTTTATCAAGGGGGCTATCTCGGTGTCCCAGATAAAGGGACGGGCGCGGTTGAAGAGGTACTTCGTACCCTCGGCCAACGTCCACGCGGCGGCGACGGCCACCCAGGGTACAAGGAGGTGCGAAGGCTTCAAACCCGTAAGCAGGAAAGCCACGGCGGCGATGAAACCCCAGAGGGCTCCCGCCGTCCCCACGACGGTAAAGGTGCGCATTACGACAGTGAGCGGCCTCCACTTCATACGGAAGAGCGCCCTGAACAACGCCCGGTCGATATTCCTTATCCTGCTTACTATGCTCCTGGCTCCTCTCGCTGTTCGGCCCACCCGGCGGCTATTGTAGCCCAGGGGACGCTCCCCGGTACGGTCTTCGCGTGGTGTCAGTGGCACTCCCCTACCGCATCCGTTTTCTCAAGTAGAATGAGAAGGACGTTTTGTAAGCCCATTTCAGAGCCGGGAGTTACAGAGATGGAAAAGCAGTTGATCGAGAAGGTCATAGACGAGGCGAAGGGCGAAGGGGCCAACCTGGTGATCTGGGACCGCCGCGACACCTTCACAGTAGAGTCGGACGACGTGAAGGAGATAGAGACTAACGACGACCACCTGCGCGTCAAGATGCAGGACGGCAAAGCCATCGTCTACGTCGAGTACGACTCCATCTACAAGCTCGTCGTCGAGAAGGAGCGCGCGGCCCGCGCGGGCATCCGCGCAGGATTCAGCGCCGCGGGGAGCTAGCGGACGTCTGAACGCGTGACCCCTGACGAAAAGCTGGGGTAGCCTGGATGGCTTTGCACACGCTCGGGCCGGAGCGCGCCACCCTCCACGGTCAGTTCTCGCCCGACCTCGAGCCAGCGCTCACGATAGACTCCGGCGACACCGTCAGCTACAGCACGCTCGACGTGGCGTGGGGTATGGAGAACCACAGAGAGGGGAATCTACCGCGCCGGAAGTTCAGGCCGCGTGAGTCGCCGCGCGACGATGGTCCCTGCCTAGTTGGTCCCGTCGCGGTGCGCGGGGCAGAGCCGGGGAGCGTACTCGAAGTCAACGTCGAGGCGGTAGTACCGGGAGGGTGGGGATGGACGGTAGCGGGTGAGATCGGCTTCTTCAACTCCGGCCTCAACCGCGCGCTGGACGTCGCCGAGGGTCCGCCGAGCACGACGCGGTGGCGCCTCGACACAGAGGCGATGGTCGCGAGAAGTCATCACGGTCACAGCGTCAGGCTCCGTCCTTTCCTCGGCACGATCGGGCTCTCCCCCGCGAGGCCGGGCTGGCACTCCGCCTGGCCACCGGGGCGCACCGGCGGCAACCTCGACTGCAGGGAGCTCACCGCAGGGAGCACGCTGTACCTCCCCGTCGCCGTCGCCGGCGCGCTCGTCTCGGTCGGTGACGGCCACGCCGCGCAGGGCGACGGCGAGGTGAGCGCTACAGGCATCGAGTGCCCGATGGAGAGGGCTGATCTCCGCTACGTCCTTAGGGACG
>CADDZK010000364.1 GCA_902812425.1 Actinomycetota bacterium | reverse complement strand
GAGCGTCCACGTGCATGGGGGTGCCGGATCTCCGGTCCAGCGCGGCAGGCCGGCGAGTCCTCCGGGCAGAGAAGACGGCCATCCCACGGGACAGGGTGTCGCGGGTCACCACGAGCAAGCGGGACCATCTTCCGGGTACCATACGCAGGCCAGGCCGAACGCCGGCAACAGAGCAGACAGACCGGCTCCTCCTGAGAAGAAGCGCGCAGCGCACATCTCCACCAACGGGAGGGCTGGTGGACATACTGCCCGCGGGGCCGCAGGACCCGCAACCGAACGGTCCCATCGGCCAGCCTGGACTACGGGCAGGAGCCCCGAGCCCCAAGTCATCCGCAGCGGAGGGCCGGCCAGATTCACGGAATCCTCCGCCCATCCGTCAGGCGGCCATGCTGCGAAATCCTCGCAGACCGTCGGCCCCGCACGGGATGCCGCCGCACCGCCGGGTGGGAGGCAGAGGCCGGCGGGAGAACTGGCACAGTTGGTACCGGGAATATCCTTCGTACCGACGAAGCTCGCGTTAGATCCACTGCGTGACGGAAGAGTCTCCCTGATCGAACGAAGAGCGATGCTCCGTGCGTGGCAGGACAGCGCGCACGCTCGTTCTACCGGGACCCTTCATACGGGAAGCCTCACGGAGCGCGGACCACCGCTAGAACTCCCTTCGCCTCTCTCCGGCTTCGGTCTGGCGATGGGAGGCGCCGCGGGCGGCACCGGACTCTCCGGTAGCAGCAGCGCGCCGTTGCTCGCCGTGATAGTCCCCTGCCTCGTCGCCCTCATGTGCCTGAGACGGTTCTGTGCCTTGCGTGCCTTTCTCAGGCCGGCAACGTTGTCGCGGCTGGCACTCGAACGACCCGGCTGATCCCCTTGCTCCGGGAGTGTTCTGGGCGCTCCTGCGGCCTCACGTTGGCCTCACGTAGACCGCGTTCTGAAGGCGGTCTAGTGCAAGGAGAAAAAATGAACGCATGGATAAAGCGCAACGAACCATCTCACGACGAGAGGGCGACGGACGATCACGGCGTGCCGATCCACGCACATCCGTCGGCCCCGTCGCAGGGCCCCCCTGGTCGAAGTACGGCGACCGCTCCGCACTTCGATACCCGCTTGAAGACGCTGACCACCCTGCTCTACGCGGTGGGCGCGCTCGCCGTGTTGCTGGTCGTCCACGGCGGATGGTACAGGCTTCCACCCACGAACGTGCACGCCCTCGACAGGGTGGTATTCGCCGGCGGGGTCCTCGTGTGGTCCGTGTGGCTCTTCCCCTGGCACCGCTTCGGGCGCAACGTGTTGCTGGCGCCGTTATCCGCGGGGCTCATCCTGACGACGCTCGCCGTTTACTTCTCGGGCGGCTGGCACAGCCCGTTCTCGATCTTCTACCTCTTCGCGGTCGTCTTCTGCGCCGGCTACTTCTCCGCGTGGGTCGCCGCGTTCAGCGTGGCCGTTACGTTGCTCGTCAGCCTGAGCCCGCAACTCTACGCCCCCGACCGCACGCTGCTGATCGAACATCTGATCGTCCAGGTCCCAACCTACCTCGGCCTCGTCCTCGCGTGCAGGTACGCCGTGCGGGAACGCACCAGCCTGCAGTTCGAGTACGACTCGGAGAGGATCAGGGACCTCGAGGAGCGTCTGTGGTACGAGGCCTCGCTCGACTCGCTGACGAACCTCTACAATCGCGGCCGCTTCGAGACCAGGTTCAACGAGGAGATCGAGAGGTCCAGGCGTACCGGTGAGCGCTTCATGGTGCTCTTCGTCGACGTAGACGATTTCAAGGAAGTGAACGACAACCACGGGCACCGCATGGGGGACGAAGCCTTGAAGCTGGTCGCCGGGGTCCTCAGGTCCTGTTCGAGGCGTATAGACGTGGTCGCGCGCCACGGGGGCGACGAGTTCATGGTGATGTTGCCGGGGGCCTCGCTCCCGGAAGCCCACCGTTTCTTCGAGCGGATACGCGGGCAGGTCGCCGAGAACTCCCGCCGTACGCTGGGGCTGGAACTTCGCCTGAGCGCAGGAGCCGTACAGTGCCCCGGCGACTCCACCGACCCTGCAGCCCTCCTCGACGCCGCGGACGAGGCCATGTACAGGGCCAAACGGCGTGGAAAGAACCGAATGTTCGCCGCTCTGTCCCTCGCCCCCGCCGAGCACCGGCGGCCATCTCCACCGGAGGAATAAGGATGCGTATCTTGCTGGCAAACGAACCGCGCTCGTACCGTGAAGCCTTCGCCGATGCCTTCCGTGCGCTCCGTCCCCACGTCGAGGTGATCACGGTCGAACCCGAGGCCATCGAAGAAGAGGTGCTGCGCCTGCGCCCCGACGTGGTGGTGTGCAGCCGCACCACCCCTGCGATAAGGACCGCTGCCAGTTCGTGGATGGAGGTCCTCGTGGAGAACGAGGCACTGCTCGTGCGCACCAGCGAAACGGGACAATTCTATGACCTCAACCCTGGCTTCGAGACCCTCCTCGCGTTCGTAGACAGGAGCGAGAAGGCACAGAGCACAAGACACAGGCGGGTCAGAAGCGGGTCCGGTCCCTGACGTCCGGGAGAAGCCCGAAAGCGCGTCTATGCGCGGGTCGTGGGGCGGCGGAGGACGCCCCTTGGCCCCTCATCGTTCGCATCCCGCCTGGGCTGGTAGATCACAAACCTCACTGACCTGACACATGGACCCCGTACCCAAGAACCTGCTCCGGCGAGCGGTGCCGGGTCTCTTCGCGCCGAGTCCTCCTTGAGACGGCGTACATCTCTGGTAGCATCCGCCGCTGTAGTTGCAAGCAAGACAATTGGAGGGGGATAAACCATGCGGCAGCTTGCTGCAGCCCTACTTTCTTGCGCCCTGATTTCGGTAGTTCTACTGGCTGGTCCGACCTCTGCGGCGTACGCCCAGGGCTCGGGACAGGCGCTCGTCGACGACGCCAGGTCCTACGTCGGGAGGCCCTATGGAGCCTCGGGCATGGACTGCTCGGGCTTCACCTCGGCCGTATTCTCCGACCTCGGTGTGTACCTACCCGACTCCCCGGTGGACCAGTACTATTCCGGAACACCCTCGAACGGGAAAGCCGGCGATCTCGTGTTCTTCGACGAGTCCGGCTACGGCGTCTCGCACGTAGGCATAGCCACCGGTTACGGGACGGTGATGCACGCCTCGACCTACTACGGGGCAATCGTGGAGACACCCATCGAATACATCCCCAGCTACGTTGGCGCCGTCGACGCCTACTAGGGGCACTCCGGGACGGACGACCTAGCCGAAATTACCCAGCGGGGTGTGATCCAAATATCCGACGACAATCCCGGACGCGCGCAGGATCATTTCAGAGATGAACTTCCGGTCATCTCCACCGGTCTATCCGTGACACGCCCGGTAGAGAGCGGATACAGTTAGGGTCGTGCTTGATTTCGGAGCGGCAAAGGGGCGTGAGGTTCTTGAGCAGTGGTGAACGAGCGATCCGCGTGGCGATCGTGGACGACCAGCGACTCTTTACCAGGGGTCTCTCCGGCCTCGTCGAGATGCTGCCCGGCGTCGAGGTGGTCGGTGTCGCCTACGACGGTGAGGAGGCCATCGCGCTCTGCCGCGAAGAAGAGCCCGACGTGGTCCTGATGGACATCTCGATGCCGAAGCTGGACGGCATCGAGGCCACGCGCGCCATCAAGGACCTCCTGCCGCAGACCGCGGTGATCATCCTCACCGGCCACGAGGAGGACGAGCACGTCTTCGAGGGCATAAAGGCCGGTGCGCAGGGCTACCTCCTGAAGGACTCGGAACCCGAGGACCTCTCGCGTGCGATACACACGGTCTGGGCCGGGGACACCATAATCGCCCCCGACCTCGCCCAGAAGATGCTAAGGACCTTCGAGGGCGAGAGATCCAATACCCCCCAGCTCGCCCCTCCTCCGCTGACCGAGAGGGAGCTGGAGGTCATAAAGGCCCTCGCCCAGGGTATGAGCGACCGTCAGATAGCCCAGTCTCTCGGCATCTCGGAGAAGACGGTCCGTAACCACACCTCGAACATCTACAGGAAGCTGCACATCTTCGACAGGACCCAGGCCGTCATCTACGCCGTGAGGGAGGGCGTCATCGAGGTCAGGGATCTGGAGTACCGTCCCCCAGAGACACCCTGACAGCGACCTTCGTCCCCCCGCCGGGCCGGCTCTGTATCCCGA
>CADDZK010000363.1 GCA_902812425.1 Actinomycetota bacterium | reverse complement strand
GGTATCCGCTGATGGAGATGGTGTTCCAGCGCGGCAGCTCTTTGGCGCAGTAGGCGAACATGTCGGTCGTGATCCTCATCGACGGCCCCGGCGGGTAGATGTACGTGCCGCGAGCCAGGTACTCCTTGAGTATGTCGTTCTGGGTGGTGCCCGTGACGCTTGCCGCCGCTGCACCCTGCTCCTCTGCAACGAGCGAGTAGAGGAGAAGGAGGATCGAGGCCGTCGCGTTTATGGTCATCGAGGTGGAGACCTCTTTCAGGGGGATGCCTTCGAAGAGGTCTCGCATGTCGAGGAGCGAGTCGATGGCGACGCCGACCTTGCCTACCTCTCCAAGACTAAGCTGGTGGTCGGAGTCTCTCCCCATCTGCGTGGGGAGGTCGAAGGCGACGGAGAGGCCCGTCTGGCCGTTCTCTATGAGGTATTTGAAGCGGGCGTTGGTCTCGCTGGCCGTGCCGAAACCGGCGTACTGGCGCATGGTCCAGGGCCTGCCGCGATACATGCTCGGGTACGGTCCGCGGGTGTACGGGTACTCTCCCGGGTCTCCGAGCTTCTCGTGGTAGTCGAAGCCTTCGAGGTCCTCTGGCCTGTAGAGGGGCTTGACCTCGATACCGGACTCCGTACGGCGCTCTCTCTCGGTGTCCATGGCGCGTCCTCTCGTCTCAGCCGTCTGGCAATTCTACTAGCTCGGTGAGCACCCCGAAGGCCCCCTTGGGGTGGACGAAGGCCATCCTCACGCCCCCTGCTCCCCTCCTCGGCTCCTCGTCTATGAGCTCGACCCCGTTGCGCTTGAGCTCAGAGAGCGCCTCGCGCAGGTCGTCGACCTCGAAAGCCACGTGATGGAATCCCTCGCCACGATTCGCGAGGAACTTCCCGACGGGGGAGTCAGAGCGGGTCGGCTGGACGAGCTCGATGGTCGACTCTCCGACCTTGAACATCGTGGCGACTATCCCCTGCTCCTCGACGACCTCGGGCTCACCAGGGGTCACCCCGAAGTTCTCCTCGTAGAAGCGGGAGGCCGCCTCGATATCCTCGACCGCGTAACCGAGGTGGTAGATCCTGTTGAGCATTCGTCTCCTCTACTCGCGGATGAGACCCAGATTGTAGAGCATGGAGATCCGCTAGAATCACGCAGGAGTACAGATCAGGAGGCTAGAGAATGGCACAGAGCGTGATGCGCAAGATAGAAGAGCTCTCGGAGGAACGCGAGCGGCTTTTGGGCAGAGAGGGGACTCACCGCGCGGACGCCGGTGACCGCGGACGCCTCGAAGAGATAGACCACGACCTCCAGGTCCTCTGGGACCTCAGGCGCAGGGAGCTGGCAGGAGAGAGGATCAACCTCGACGAGGACTTCTTCGACCGCTACACGGTCGACCCCGGCCGCGACGCTCCCGGCAGATAGGGCGTCCCCTAAAAACCCAGGCGCGTGTTGATGTCTGCCCACTCCGAGGCCGACGAGGCCCTGTCAAGCACCTTCTTCAGTTCCAGCATGTCGTCTTCGGAGAACGCGTCGCGGCCCGCGTCGGGCACGAAGTTCATCACGCGTCCGTCCGAGTAGCGCACGACGACCCTGTTTACTCCGACGCCGTTCTCCGCGGGTCCATGCGCCTTCCGCGTTCGCTGTATGCCGTGCATGCTCTACCCTCCGTCTCGAATCAGTTCTTCTTACCTTTGCGGATGCTGTGCGCCATGGAGTCGAGGTATGCCGCAAGCTGGTGCAGTTCGTAGGACTCGAACTCGTCGCGCTGCTTGGGACGCAAGATATCCTCGTCGCCGTTATCGAACTCGATCACGACCTCCCTTATACCGTAGGGGTCCATGGCGCTCTCCGACACGTCGAGCGGGCTGCCCCGCCAGTGCCTGTCTCTACCCTCCATCTCCGCTCCTTCCCGCGCCTGCGCAGCTCTCGTACCTTTGCCACCGGCCAATATTAGAGTATCGGGGGCGCGTGCGGAAGTCAGAGAGGCCACAATGGGCCCGCTGCGACGAGCATCGGGGCGAACGCTAGGGCTGGGAGCATGTTGGCAACCCTCATCTCCTTCAGATCCAGGAGGCCGAGCAGAAGGACCCCGCCAGCCGAGGTCATCGCCAGGATCATCGGCTCATCCATGAACGTCCCGAAGACCGCCCCTGCGACCGTCAGGGCGCGTGTGCTTGACCTTCAAGCACACGCTCGGCTACAGCGAGGAAGAGCTCAAGGGCATGACCATCTACGACATCGTCGCCCATGATAAGTCGAGCGTCGAGAGGAACCTCAGGCGGGTCCTCGAAGAAGGACGCTATCCGGTCGGCGAGCGGCGGTATCGGCGCAGGGACGGGTCACTTGTTGACGTCGAGGTCAACACGAGCACCATTCTAAGGCACGGGAGGCCCGTCTCGTGCGTCGTGGCCCACGACATCACCGAGCGGGCGCGGGCACAGCGGCTGCTCGAAGAGCGCGTGGCCAGCCTCTCGCGCATCGCGGCCAACCTGACCTTCGACCTTCCGACCCAGGACGCCCTCGACGTCACGGCGGAGAACGTCGTGAACGCGAGCACCGCCGTCGCCTGCGGGATCGTCTTGATGAACGAGAGGGCCGACACACTCAACATCTTTGGCTCACACGGCCTGCCAGAGGGCTATACGACCGGGCTGCAAGCCGCCTACATGGCCGGGGTGCCTTCACCCAGCTTGCGGGCGTTCCGGGGCCGCAAACCCGTGCTCGTGCGCGACTTTCGCCGTGCCATCCTCGCCGAACCGCTCTATGCTCCCATCCACCGCTTCATCCCCGGGGTCCCGTGGGACACCGTATACAGCGTGCCCCTCATCTCGCGAGGCCGGGCCCAGGGCGCGATGTTCTTCTGCTACCTTCCCGAGAGCGAGCCCGACGAGGACGAGAAGGTCTTCGTCGGGGCAGTAGCCTACCAGGCAGCCATCGCGGTGGAGAACGCGCGGCTGCTCGCCGAAGCCAGCGGCAAAGCGACCCTCGAAGAGCGCCAGAGGCTCGCCCGCGAGCTGCACGATTCAGTCTCCCAGGCACTCTACGGAATAGCCCTCGGCGCAAAGACCGCGAGCGACGATCTGGCCGGAGCAGACCCGAGGCGGGCGGCCGAGCCCCTGAACTACGTAATGTCTCTGGCCGAGGCCGGACTGGCCGAGATGCGGGCCCTCATCTTCGAGTTGCGCCCCGAGTCTCTGGAGAAGGAAGGGCTCGTTCCCGCGCTCGAAAAGCAGGCCGCCGCGCTGCGCGCCAGGCACGGGATCCAGGTCGAGACCCTCCTCTGCGACGAGCCCGAGGCTCCAATAGAGAACAAAGAGACCCTCTACCGCATCGCCCAGGAGGCCATGCACAACACGGCCAAGCACGCCCGCGCGGACAACGTGATGATGAACTTGCGATGCGATTCCGAATGGATAACCCTCGATATCTCCGACGACGGCGTCGGCTTCGATCCCGATGGAGACTCCCCGGCCATCTCGGCCTGCGTTCCATGAGGGAGCGGGCCTCGCGCCTGCACGGGGGGCTAGCGTTGGAGACTGCAGAGGGTAAGGGGACCCGTATCCGCGCGCGAATACCCCTCTAGGAAGCCCCTTCAGAGAAGCCGGCGCATGTCCCGGAGGGCTTCACGCCCGCCAGCGTACCGACAGAGACGACGTTTATGGCCGGCTCAATACAAAGCCACTGTAGACGAATTCCGATGAGTCTCATCGACACGACTTCCGGACATGCCTCGTTGACGCGCTCATCGACCGGTGGGGCTGGAGATCCTCTCGCGTAGCCGAGAATTTCGCCGGACCTCGCAGTCACCGAGCATACAATAGGCAGGATGAGCGGCAACCCGGTACTGGATGCAAGATAGATAAGAGACTCCCTTATCTGGTCGGCCGTCTTCGGCCTCTGGCCGCGGTAATCTCGCAGCGCGGTGCCTGCCAAGTGCGCGGTGTCGTGGAGGCTCCCCGACCATCTAGGGCGGCCCCCGCCCTGTAACTGCAGGGGATCATCCTCCAGGCCGGCTTCTCCGTTCCTCACGCTCCCGCAGCCGCTCGCGCTGGGGCATGACGGTGTACTTGGGGTCGCGCGCCGACTGGAAGCCGGCCCTGAAAACAGACCAGCGCTCGAGCGCCGCCCCCGCGAGCATGAGCGCGCCGCCCGCCGCCGTGGCCGTGCGCCGCCGGCGTCCGGCGAGGGCCATAAC